>NZ_BAAAYN010000049.1 GCF_039536245.1 Cryptosporangium minutisporangium
GCCGCGGGCCGCCCGGAAGGGGCACGGAACGGCTTGGCGGGACTGGCGCCAACGGCGTTTTTGGCGGGATTGATCAGTAGGCCTCGGCGGCCGGGAACCGGTCACCGAAGGCGATGGCGAAGGCGTTCAACGCGGGTGTCCGCACAGTCTTCGCCCGCGTCCCGTTGCGCACGTTCGCGCCGGGCTGCCCGGGCCGACCACCTTTCTCATGACCGAGGTGCTCGGTTGTCTCGTCGTTCAACGCCGTCTCCAGGACGGTCGGGGTCAGCGCTTGAGCAGCCCGTCCGGACCGGTCAACGACAGCCCCTGCTCCTGGGCCAGCCGCACCAAATCCGCCGCGGCTTGGGCCTCCGCCGTCGGCTCAGGCTTCTTCTTCCTCGAGGTCACATCACCCAGTGTCGCGGTCATCTCTGCACCTCACTGCCGAGCAGACCCGGCCGTCAGGCCAGAAACACCGTTATTTCCACAGTCCCGGCTTGGCCGGACGCCAAGGAGCCCGGAGTGCGGTGTGCACTCCGGGCTCTCGTGGCTCTCTGTTGGGTCAACTCAGTAGCTGTAGTCCCAGCAGTCGTTGTAGCGCTTCTTGTGGTGGCGGCGACGGCGGCGCGGCTTGTAGCAGTCGTTGTAGTCCCAGTCGTTGCAGTGGTTGTTGTAGTCGTAGTCGTAGCAGCCGCTCATGTCGTCCAGCCTCCTGAAGTTTGATCCGGGGCGTGTTCCCCGTGTGTCAGTAGCTTCGCGCTGAGCGGCCGGCGGCTCGATCGGCCCGCAAACTGTCGGAACGTTCGCTTCCCAACACTCGCGGTCAGGCGGGACTCGGCTGGCGGTGTGCGAGGAATGCGCCGAATTCCGCGCGTTGCTCAGGTGCCATCGCGTCCTTCGGAACCGTGAACGCCTGGAGTTTGCCGAACATCAAGTACCAGACCTCAGGGGTCTCCACGATCCGGGTGAGCCCGGCCCACCGGCAGCGGGTTTCGACGAGCGGGAAGGACACGTGCACCCCCTCGTCGTCCAGGGTCAGCAGGGACGTGTCCCGGATCGCCGGGGCTTGCTGCCGAACGGAGATCGCGAGCACGAGTGGTCCGGTGCCGAAACCGAGCGCTACCGCGGTGAGAAGGAAGGCGTAGGCCCACGCGTCGGTCGGGTCGAGGGCGAGTAGGCCCAGGCTGAGGACGGCGATGACGGCGGCGAGTGCGGCGGTCAGACGGAGCTGGGGGCGGAGCAGGAAGCGGAGGGTGCGCCGGAGTTGCCGCGGGTCGTAGGGCACCTGGAGGGAGATCTGCACCGCGGCAGCCTAGAGCCACCGCGGTACGGCGGACGCTGTGACCTGGGTAACTCCTGGTCATGGACGATCGGGCCGTCCCGTCTCTGGTGGTGAACACCACGAGCGGAGGCGTCATGAAGATTTTCCTCGCCGGTGCGGCCGGGGCGATCGGTAGCCAACTCGTGCCCCAGCTGGTGGCGCGTGGCCACGAGGTGGTCGGCACCACCCGGTCGGTGGCCAAGATCGAGGCGCTGCGTGCGCTGGGCGCCGAGCCGGTCGTCGTCGACGCGCTCGATCCGGAGTCGGTGGCCGACGCGGTGGCCAAGGCCGAGCCCGACGTGATCGTCCATCAGCTGACCGCGCTGAACGGACCGCCGGACTTCCGGCACGCGAAGCAGATGGCGGCCGCCACCAACCGGCTGCGCACCGAGGGCACCGATCACCTGCTGGCCGCCGGCCGCGCCGTCGGCGTCCGCAAGATCGTGGCGCAGAGCAACGCGTCCTGGATGGAACGCACCGGCGGACCGGTCGCCGACGAGAACGGCCGGCTGGAGCCGAACCCACCCGCGGACCTCGCCGACGGGGTGGACGCCCTGCGTCACCTGGAGACCGCGGTGACCGGCATCGGCTGGGCCGACGGCATCGCGATCCGCTACGGCGCCTTCTACGGCCCCGGCACCGGCCTGGAGACCGCGCCGGATGCGATCATGGCCGGAGAGATCCGCAAGCGTAAGTTCCCGATCGTCGGCGGCGGCCGTGGGATGTGGTCTCTGGTGCACATCGCTGACGCCGCGTCGGCCACCGTCGCGGCCATCGAGCGCGGCAGGCCCGGGATCTACCACGTCGCCGATGACGAACCGGCGCCCGTGCACGTCTGGCTGCCCGAGCTGGCCCGGGCGCTCGGCGCCGAACCGCCGCGCCGGATACCGGCCTGGATCGTGCGCTTGGTGGCCGGTCCGGGCCCGGTTGACCTGATGACGCGTGCCCGCGGAATCTCCAGCGAGAAGGCCAAACGTGAACTGGGCTGGACGCCGCGGTACCCGAGCTGGCGCACCGGCTTCCGCGAGGGATTGGGCTGACCCACGATGACGTCCGAACTGGATCTCTACAGCGAGCTGCGCCCGCGGGCCTTCGCCATCGCGTACCAGATGCTCGGCAGCGTCAGCGAGGCAGAGGACGTCGTGCAGGAGGCGTTCCTCCGGGTGCACCAGACCCTCCAGCGCGACGAGCAGATCTCCTCGCCCCGTGCCTACATCGCCACGCTGGTCACCCGGCTGGCCATCGACCAGCTCCGCTCGGCGCGGGTGCGGCGGGAGCAGTACGTCGGTGAGTGGCTGCCGGAGCCGGTGGTCACCGAACCGTCACCGGCGGAGCAGGCGGAGACCGCCGACTCCCTGTCGCTGGCGTTCCTGGTGCTGCTGGAGAGCCTGTCACCGCAGCAGCGGGCCGCGTTCCTGCTGCGTGAGGTGTTCGACTACCCGTATCCCGAGGTAGCCGACATCCTCGGCACCACCGTGGACGGCGCGCGTCACCTGGTCGCCCGCGCTCGCGCTCAGCTACACGAACGCCGACCCCGGTACTACGCGTCCCGGCGGCAACGCGACGAGCTGGCACAGCGTTTCTTCGCCGCCGCCGAGCAGGGCGACCTGGGGGCGCTGGAAGCGCTCCTCGCGCAGGACGTGGCGTTCCACGGGGACGGTGGCGGCAAGGCACCGGCGCTGGCTCGGCCGCTCCACGGACGCGAGCGGGTGGCCCGGGCGCTGTTGGTCGGCATGTCGACGCTGCCGCGCCTCGGCGTGCGCCTTCAGCTCACCGAGGTCAACGGCCAACCCGGCGCGGTGGCGCTCGACGCGCAGGACCGGCTGGTCGGCGTGATCGGACTCGACATCCTCGACGGCCAGATCCAGACGATTCACTCCGTCGTGAATCCCGACAAGCTGCAGCATTTCGACCGGGTCGGCAATCTCGCCACCCTGGTGCGCGAGAACCGTCGACGCGACGGCAAGGAGTAGCGACGTGGACCTCAACGTCTGGCTGTGGATCGTGACCAGCCTGCTGGCGACTGTTCTGCTGATCAGCACCTCCAAGATGTTCCTGCCCCGGGAGCGGATCGCCGCGGCGGGCGGCCGCGCCGCGGAGTGGGTTCTCGACTTCAGCCCCGGTGCGTTACGCGCCATCGCGATCCTCGAGTTCCTGGCCGCGGCCGGCCTGATCCTGCCCGCCGTCCTCGACATCGCACCGGTGCTGGTGCCCGTGACCGCCACCTGCGTGGCGTTGCTATTCGTCGGCGCGACGACCATGCGCCTCCGCCGCGGCGAGCGAGCAACGATCGCGGCCGACGTGCTGTATTTCGCGCTCGCCGTCTTCGTCGCCTGGGGCCGCTTCGGTCCCGAGTCCTTCACCGGCTGACCGGGGTGCGGCATCGGGCCGCCCCTCCCGGGGGCGGCCCAACGCCACACCGGCATCGGTCAGGAATCAAGAAGCGGGAGGTCAGCGGCCACGCCTACGGTGATCCGCATGGAGATCACAATTCACACCACCGTCCTTCCGCACGTCGACCCGGACGCCTCCGTGGCCTTCTACCGCGACGTTCTGGGCTTCGAGGTCCGTAGCGACGTCGGCAAGGGCACGATGCGCTGGATCACGGTCGGCCCCGTCGGCCAGCCCGGCACCTCGATCCTGCTGGCACCGCCGGCCGCCGACCCCGGTGTCACCGAGGAGGAGCGCCGCACGATCACCGAGATGATGGCCAAGGGCACCTACGGCTGGATCCTGCTGGCCACCCCCGACCTCGACGGCACCTTCGAGAAGGTCCAGGCGGGCGACGTCGAGGTGGTCCAGGAGCCGACCGAGCAGCCGTACGGCATCCGCGACTGCGCTTTCCGGGACCCCGCGGGCAACCTCGTCCGCATCCAGGAGCTGCGCTGAGCCGTCCAGGAGGACCCGCGGACCTCGAGAAAGGAAGTTCCCGCATGTGTCATCCCGCGTGGGGTCGGGCCCGTACGGCCGCGCACCTGAACGAGCTCGCCCGGTTGCGTCGCGTCCGCGAACAGCCGGGAAGCTCAGCCGACGAAACGGTCGGCGTGCTCGGCCACCCACTGGTCGAAGGTCCGCGCCGGACGACCGGTCAGCCGCTCGACGGTGTCGACCGCGGTGACCGCGTCGGCGGGCGGTTCGGCGTACCAACCGACGACGTACTCAGCGTCGGCTCGGGACACCCCTGAGCTCGTCAGCCTCTCGACCGCTTCCTCGTACGTGATCGGAACCAAGGTGATGTCCCGGCCGATGGCCCTGGACAGGGTCTTGATCCGCTCGGTGGGGGTCAACGACTCGGATCCGGTGAGGTTGTACACCTGTCCCGAGTGACCGTCGTCGAGCAGCGCGAGCGCTGCCACCGCCCCGATGTCGGCCTCGTGGACGAGCGCGCTGGGGAAGTCGTACGGCTCGCGTACGACTCCCTCGGCGCGGATCGTGTCGGCCCAGGTCAACGTGTTCGACATGAACTCCTGGGGCTCCAGCCGGACCCACTCCACGCCGGAGTCGGCCACCGCCTGCTCGACCGGCCCGGCCGCGCCGCCCCACAACACGGTGATGCGCCGGACGCCCGCGTCGACCGCGCGGCGCACCAGTTCGGGTCCGACGTCGGCGAGCCCTGCCGTCACCGTGATGTGCAACCGGTCGACGCCGTCCAGGGCGGCGTCCAACGTCTCCGGTGCCGTGTGCGTGCCGTGGACCAACTCCACCCCGGAGGGCAGCTTCTCCGCGGCCGCGGCGGGGTTCCGGGTCAGTGCCCGAACGTGCTCTCCTCGACCGATCAGCTCGGCCACGACGTGCCTGCCGGTGTTGCCGGTGGCGCCGGTAACCAGTGTCGTCATGATGGGTCCCCTCTCGTCGTCGCCGACGCTAGGACCTCAACTGAACTTCAGGTCAAGAGAACGTGGATGACGCTCCGGCGGTGATGACGCCGCTGACGTTGGTTAGCGGGGCGGGCCGGCGTCGATCCGGCGCAGCGCGGTCTCCCGCTCGCCGGGTACCGGCCGGAACCCCTCCAGCCACCAGGTCGCGCCGGCTTCCGCGATCGGCTCCACCAGGTCTCGGGCCGCCGGCTGCTCGTCCGGGGTCCGGCCGGTCACGACCACGTCGAACCCGTCGAGGGTGCCGCGGTGCTCGCCGATCGTCGTGACGACGTCGGTCACCGCTGCGGGGGTCGGCGCCCACGATCCGTCGGTCGGGTCGATGATCATCGGCGCGACGCCCTCCCACCGGGCGGCTCGCTCCAGCGGTCGCCGGTTCGGCCAGTTGCAGCCGATCCAGACCGGCGGCCGCGGTTGCTGCACCGGCGTGGGCTGGAAGACGACCTCCGCGGCGGTCAGGTGCTCACCGTGGAAGTCGACGGTCTTCCCGGACCACAGGCCGGTCAGCACCGTCAGGCCCTCGTCCAGCCGTTGGGCGACCGTCCGGGGCTCGATCGGTTCGCCCCAGGTGCCGAACTCGGCCTCCAGCGTGAAGCCCAGCCCGGCGCCGAACACCAGCCGCCCGCCGGAGAGCCGGTCCAGGGTCGTCGTCTGCCGGGCCAGCGTGCCGGGGCGCCGCCGCGCGACCGCGGTGACCAGCGGCCCGAGCTTGATGCGCTCGGTCGTCGTCGCCGCCACGGTCAGGAGCACCCACGGATCGGCGACGTCCTGGGGGCCGAACGCGAACACGACGTGGTCCCAGACGAAGAACCCGTCCCAGCCGGCTTGCTCCGTGCGGCGTGCGAGTTCGCCGACCTGACGCGGCTCGGCGAACTCGCCGAGGTTGGGCAGGCAGATGCCGTATCGCATGTCCACAGAGTACGGATCACGGAAGCGATCCTGGGATAGTTACCCAAGATTCGAAGTGTGGCTGGGACCGGAAGGTAGGGGTTTCCCCACCCTGGTTCCACAGCTGGCCGTGTGTTCGGTCGCGGGCCGTTCGACCAGGTTGAAGGCATGAGAAACAACGCGGGGCCGGTCCTCGAACTGCACGACGTCGCCAAGACCTACCCGGGCGGCACGCGGGCGCTGGCGGGCGTCTCGCTGGCCGTCGGGGCCGGTACGTTCAACGCGGTCATGGGGCCGTCCGGTTCGGGCAAATCCACGTTCCTGCACTGCGCCGCCGGCCTGGATCAACCCGACTCCGGACGAGTTGTGCTGGCCGGTGAGGACATCAGCCGACTGCGGGAGCCGCGACTGACCCGAGCGCGGCGCGAGCGCGTCGGGTTCGTGTTCCAGTCGTACAACCTGATGGAGTCGCTCTCGGTCTGGCACAACGTGCTCCTGCCGCAGCGGCTGGCCGGAGTTCGGCCGGACCGGAAGTGGGCGCGGGAGGTTCTGCGCCGGGTCGGGCTCGCCGGACGGGAGAACGCCAGGCCGGCCCAGCTCTCCGGTGGTCAACGACAGCGGACGGCGTTGGCCAGGGCGCTCGCCGGTCGGCCGGAGGTGATCTTCGCCGACGAGCCGACCGGGGCGCTGGACCTCTCCACCGGCCGGGAGGTGCTCCAGCTGCTCCGCGAGGCCGTCGACGAGGTCGGCACCACGATCGTCATGGTCACGCACGACCCGACCGCGGCGAGCTGGGCGGATCGGGTGGTCTTCCTCGCCGACGGCCGGATCGTCAGCGAGCTGGCCGATCCCACCACCGAGAAGGTCGCGGCGGCGATGACCGCGGTGAGCCACCGATGATCCGCCTCGCGATCGGAACGCTGCGCCGCCACCGCGGCTCCTACCTCGGCACGTTCGTCGCGGCCGTCCTCGCCATCGCACTGCTGGCCGGTGGGGGAGTGCTGCTCGCTTCGGTGCTCACCGCGAAGCCGCCCGCGGATCGTTTCGCCGCCGCGCCGATCGTCGTCTCCGCCCCCCGCGAGGTGAGCGTCACGACGAAGACGCTCAAGAAAGACAAGGTCAAGACGAAGGTCAAGACCGAGCGGCTCACCGGAGCCGGCACCCTCCCGGCGAACCTGCCGGAGCGGCTGCGGGGTGTCCCGGGAGTCTCCGACGTGATCGCCGACCATGCGTTCCCGGTGCGGGCGACGACGGCCGACGGCAGTCCCTTACGCGGCCGCGACGACGCGCCGGTGGTCGGCCACGGATGGGCGTCGGCGCCGGTGACGCCGTACACGCTGACCAGCGGTCGGCCGCCGGGGCCCGGCGAGGCGGTCGTCGACGGCGACCTGGCCCGCCGCGCCGGCGACACGCTCACCGTCACGACGAAGACCGGTGTCCGCACCCTGCGGATCGTCGGTATTGCGGAGCCGGCCGGGAGCGACGCACTGCCGGCGCAGGGCGCACTGTTCCTGGCCGACGCGGACGTCGCCGCGGTCTCCGGCCTGTCCGGTCCGACCGCGGTCGCCGTGCTCACGGCGACCGACGCGGACGTCGCCGCGGTGGAGCGCGCGCTGCGGGCGGTCGTCGGGAACGCCGACGTCCGCACCGGAGACGATCGGGTTCGCGCCGATCTGCCCGGCGCCCTTCCCGACTACATCGGTCCGATCTCGATCTTCGGCTTTGTCATTGGCATCACGGCGTTCGCCGCGGTGTTCGTGCTCACCGGAACGGTGACGCTCAGCGTCCGGCAGCGGCTCCGCGAGCTCGCGCTGCTCCGCACCATCGGAGCGACGCCTCGCCAGCTGCGGCGGCTCCTCGGCCTGGAGAGCATTGCGCTGGCGATGCTGGCAGCCCTCCCCGGCGCGCCCCTGGGGCTCGTCGTCGCCGAGCTGGTCGCGGAGCGGTTCCGTGATCTCGGGACGGTTCCCGCCCAGTTCGAGGTGGGCGCGTACCCGGCGGTGCTGATCGCCGCCGCATTCGTCGGCGTCGTCGTGACGTACGTCGGTGCTCGGATCGCGGGCCGGCGGGCGGTCCGGATCGCACCGACCCAGGCCCTCACCGAGACCGCGACCGCGCCCACCGGCGGTCTCGCCGTCCGTATCCCGGTCGCCGTGGTGACCACGGCCGGGGCGATCGCCCTCCTGACGTTCGTGCCGCTGGGCGGTCCGTTCGGCATGGGGATGAGCTTCCTCTCGACGGCTCTCGTCCTCTGCGCGATCGCCGCGCTCGGGCCGCTGCTGGTCCGGCCGCTGACCGGGCTCGTCTCCCGCGTTCTGGGTGTCGGTGGGGCCAGTGGTTGGCTCGCCGGGCAGCTGGCTCGCGCCGAGGCTCGCCGGGTCTCCGCGGTCGCGGTGCCGCTCGTGCTGATGTTCGCGATCAACGCGGTGATGCTGCTCAACAGCACTCTCCTGACCGACCTGGCCGCCGACGAACAGACCGCCCGCACCGCACCGGCGACCGCCCAGGTCTCGGCGCCGACCGGGCTGCCGCTCGCCACCGTTGATCGGATCGCCGCGCTGCCGGGCGTCACCGGGGCCGCCGCGACGCTGCCCACCCGGGTCGTCGTCGAGCAGGGTGGCAAGCCGGAGGACTACGCCGCGCAGGGTCTTCGGATCGCCGGCGCGGAGCCCGCGCTAGACCTCGCGGTCGAAGAGGGCGCCCTCGGCGGGTCCGATTCGCTCGCGGCCAGTTCGTACGTCGCCGACCAGTACGGCTGGCACGTCGGCGACCGCATTCCGGTGTGGATGGCCGACGGCCACCGGGTCACGCTGCGGCTCACCGCGATCTACCAGCGCGCCCGCGGGTTCGGTGAGCTGGTGGTACCCGCCGACCTGGTGGCCGCGCACGATCCGGTCGGCCTGGCGAGCGTCGTGGGCCTGCGGTACGAGGGTGACGTCGCCGATCGGCTGCGCGCCGACTTCCCCGGAGTGCGGGTCACCCCGACGGCCACGGCGGCGCCGGCGGGTGACGCGGCGAACCAGCAAGGCGGCTGGGAACTCTTGGTGGTCATCTCGCTGGGCTTCACGGCGGTCGCGGTCGTCAACACGTTCGCGATCGCGATCTCCGGCCGGCGGCGGGAACTGGCCGACCTGCGTCTGGCGGGTGCGACCACCGGCCAGGTCCAGCGGTTGCTCGATCGGGAAGCGCTGATCACCGTGTCGGTGGGGCTGGTGCTCGGTGCGGTCGTCACCGGGTTGGTCGTGGGGCGGTTCAGCCTCGCGCAGGACGGAACCTTCCGGGTGTTCGTCGACGCCGTCACCTACCTGGGCATGCTCGGCGGTGTGGGAGCGCTGGGCCTGATCGCCGGTGCGCTGCCCGGGCGGATCCTCCTCGGTCGGCCCGGCCCGGCCGTCGCGGATGTCTGAGCCGATCGGCGCCGCCGCTAGCATCGGCGCGGTGGTGCGGAGGACGACGCGGGCGTTGGCTTACCTGGCGAGCAGCCTCGTCGTCGGGGCGGCCGGGTTCGCCTGGACGCTCGTCGCCGCGCTGGCCGTCGGGCTGGTCTCGATCACCCACCTCGGCGGACCGGCCTTTCTCGGCGCGACCTGGGTGACCCGCCGGTTCGCCGACGCAGAGCGTCGGCGAGCCGGGTGGGTGCTCGGAGCGCCGATCGGCTCGCCCTACCTGCCGGCCGACCGCGGGACGATTCGCGAACGCGTCACTGCTGTGGCGACGCAGCCGGCCACCTGGCGGGACTTCGTTTGGCTGCTCGGCCTCTTCCCGGTCGGCCTCGCTGCCGGGATCGCCGCGATCGTGGTGACCGTCGTCGACCTCGGCGCGATCACCGCTCCGCTCTGGGCCTGGGCGGTTCCGAACCCGCACGCGCCCTTCCCGGTGAAGCCGCTGATGACCACGGTCCCCGGCCGCTTCGGCCTCACCGTGATCGGGACGGCGCTCCTGCCGGTGGCGGCCTGGTTGCTCCGCCGGGGCGGTCATCTGCTGGCGAGCGGAGCTCACGGCCTCCTGGCGCCGGGTCGGCACCGGGATCTCGTCGAGGAGACCGCACGTCTGGCCGAGACGCGGAGGCGGGTGGTGGACGCGCAAGCCGCCGAGCTGCGTCGGATCGAGCGGGATCTGCACGACGGCGCGCAGGCCCGGATCGTCGCGGCGGGCATGACGCTCGCGCTGGCGTCCCGCAAGCTACGGCCGGGCACAGCCGACCGTCCGGGTACCGACAACCGCCCGGGCACCGCCAACGCCGCCGCGGACGTCGAGCTGGCGCGCCGACAGCTGGACGAGGCGCTGGCCGAGCTGCGGCGGCTGGTGCGCGGCATTCATCCGCCGATCCTCACCGATCGGGGCCTGCACGCGGCGGTCGCCGCACTCGCCGGTGACAGCCCGCTCACCGTCACGGTCCTCGGCGACGAAGCCGACCGCTACCCGGCGGCCGTCGAGTCCGCGGCCTACTTCGTCGTCGCCGAAGGCATCGCGAACGCCGGCAAGCATGCCGACGCCACCTCCTGCACGGTCTCGCTGAGCCGCTCCGGCGACACCGTCAACGTGACGGTCACCGACGACGGGCGCGGCGGCGCCGATGCCACCGGCTCCGGCCTCGACGGGCTCCGCCGCCGGATCGAGGCTCTGGACGGCACTCTCACGCTCACCAGCCCACCCGGTGGGCCGACCATCCTGCACGCGGAGTTCCCATGCGCATCGTGATAGCCGAAGACCTCCTGCTGCTCCGCGAGGGCTTGGTGCGGTTGCTCACCGACACCGGACACACGGTGGTGGCCGCTGTCGACACCGCACCGGCTTTGCTGGACGCGGTCGCCGAGCACCGTCCCGACCTGTCTCTCGTCGACGTCCGGCTGCCGCCGGGCTACCGGGACGAGGGGCTGCGTGCGGCACTCGAACTGCGGGCCGCCGATCCGCTGACTCGGGTCCTGATCGTCTCGCAGTACGTCGAGCGGGCCTACGCGGCGGATCTGCTCGCCGACGGCCGGGGCGGTGTGGGTTACCTCCTCAAGGACCGCGTCACGGCGCTGGACGAGTTCCTCGACGCCGTCGAACGGGTGGCCGCAGGTGGCACGGCGATGGACCCGGAGGTCGTCCGACAGCTCCTCACCCGGAACGATCGTCACGACGGGGTGTCGGCGCTCACCGCTCGCGAGCGGGAGGTCCTGGACCTGATGGCGCAGGGACTGTCGAACTCCGCGATCTGCGCGGCGCTGTTCCTCGCCCCGGTATCGGTCGAGAAGCACATCACCAACATCTTCCTGAAGCTCGGTCTGCCCCCCGCGGACGACAGCAACCGCCGCGTGCGCGCGGTGCTCGCCTATCTCAACCAAAGTTGATGAATCGCGTATCATCAACTAAGGTTGATGGCGTGGGAGACGTTCAGCAGGTTCCGCCGGCGGATCGGCCGGCCGAGGCGTTCGCGGCGGTCCTGGCCTTGCGCAGGCTCGCCGCCTCGCTGGAGCGAGCGGCGGTCGACCATGCACTGGCGCAGGGCTGGACGTGGGGCGACATCGGTGCCGCGCTGGGGATGACGCCCCAGGCCGCGCACAAGCGGCTCGCCCCGCAGCGTCGCAAGCCCCTCGACGAGTAGAAGGAACAGGTGGACGCGATGAGTCTGCGCACCAAGTTGGCGGACATGTCGGTGATGAAGAAGCTCTTCACGGCAGCCGAGCAGGAGGCGTCCCGAGCCGGCGACGGACCTCCCGCTGCCGAGCACCTCCTGTTGGCCGCGCTCGCGCTGCCGGACGACTCCGGTCGTCGCGCGCTGAGCGAGTTCGACCGCACGGCCGACGACGTCCGGACCGCGATCGGTGAGGTGCACGCCGAGGCGCTCCGGTACGTCGGCGTCGAGGCCGGGCCGGACGGGCGGCTCGACACCGGCACGCCCGCGGCGCCGCCGAGCGGTCCCTACCGAAGCACGGGCAGCCTCCAGGTGGCGTTCCAGCGCGCGGTCGAACTGTCCAAGCGTGACGGATCGAGCGGCATCCGCGCCGCGCACGTCGTGGCTGCGGTCGCCGAGCCGGAGCACGGCACGACCGCTCGTGCGCTCGACCGGCTCGGGATCGACCGCGCCGCACTCGTCGAGGCGGCCTCGACCGCCCTCGACGAACCCCGGTGACGCCGTGCCGCCTGCGCTGTCTCCCGCCACTGCCAGGCGTGACGGGTCGACGCCGAGTTCCGCCGCGTGGTCGGCGACCCACCCGGTCGCTGCGTACCCCGCATCGACCGGAACCGGGAACTTGGGCTCCGGCGCCAGGGGGTAGTCGACCGACACGACGACGCTCTGCGAACCGTTGGCGAGCGCGCGGGCGAGGGCGTCGTGGGAGTCCAGATCGTTGAGCACGTAACCGCCGCCGTGGAACACCACGACTGGGAGTGCAGATCGCGCGCTTCCTCGTCGCGACGCCCGGCGACGCGGAGCTGCGCGAGCGGATGGCGGAGAAGGCACGCGAGCTGGAGCGGGACATCGACCGGCTCACTCGGATGCGGGACAGCCTCTGGCGCGCGTCCACCTGCACCCGTACGCCGCTCGTCGAGTGCCCCGAATTCAAGACCCGTATCGAGAGCGGACCCATCACGTGATGGGTCCGAATATCACCCGCGACTCGGCCTTGGTCATCGTCGAAGGACGGCGGGAAATGGTTTCGCTTATTCGGTCGTCCTGAGTGAAAACGATGATTCACGGACGGACACCGAGATTCGCCCGACCCGACCCAATCGGCCGGGTCGGGCGAAGGTGCATTACTTCTCGTCGTAGGGGTCCCGGCTACCGGCCTTTGCGAGGCCTCGGCTGATCAGATATCCGACGGTGAGGATGACGATGTAGAGCCAGGCGCGATCGGCGCGGAAGTAGTCGTCGTGTCCATCGGTGCTGGCCACGACCTGCGAGGCGATCAGCACGCCGGCGACGGCCGCGAGGTAGGCGAAGAACTCGGTGGTCTTGTAGGAGGCCTTCGTTTCGGTGCTCAAACGGCGCGCGCGGACAGCGCGATCTCCGACCGTGGTTCCTGCGGCATAGTCGCCAGTGGGATTGGCGGTTGTCATGATCTCTCCAGGAATCAGCTGTGGGGTTCATCGGGCTCGGCCGGATTTACCCTTCCGTTCGAGGATCAATCCTGCGAGTCGCGAAAAGTTACCGACCTGCGCTGGCGGATGTTCGCGTGAATCGCGCTTCTTACTTCTCCATACGAGGCGCGTCCGAAAAGAATCACGCGATGACGTGCGGAAACCCTTACCGGAGCGTGACGTAGCGTCATCGGAAGGACGCGGAAAGCCAGTGCGTCGGCTGACAGATGTCGCCCCTCCGGAGCAGGCGCACGGTGGTGATCACCACCGAGAAACCGGAGAACACCATGGCTCAGCCCACCGTCGTCCTCGTTCACGGCGCCTTCGCCGACGCGTCCAGCTTCGCCGCGCTCATCCCAGAGCTGCTCGCCGATGGCATCAAGGTCGTGGCACCGGCCGTGCCCAACCGGACGCTCACCGGCGACGCGGCGTACATCGCGTCGGTGGTGCGGTCGATCGACGGGCCCGTGCTGCTCGTCGGGCACTCCTACGGCGGTGCCGTGATCACGGTCGCCGGCACCGAGGAGAACGTGAAGGGCCTCGTCTACCTGTCCGGCTACGCACTGGAAGAGGGCGAGAGCCTGGGTGAGCTGCAGGGCCGCTTCCCGGACTCGGACCTCACGTCGGCGTTGGTGTACACGCCGTTCCCGGACGGCACCGACGTCACCGTCGACGTCGAGAAGTTCCCGGCGATCTTCGCCCACGACGTCGACCCGGGTCTCGCGCAGGTGCTCGCGGTCTCGCAGCGCCCGCTCGCCGGCGCGGCGTTCGCCGAGGCCGCTCCCGCAGCCGCCTGGAAGACCAAGCCCGCCTGGGGCGTGGTGTCCAGCTCGGACCACACGATCAACCCCGACGTCGAGCGGTTCGGCTACCAGCGGGCCGGCGTCAAGGCGGTGGAGATCGACTCCTCCCACCTGGTCATGCTCTCGCACCCGAAGGAGACCGCCGACGTCATCCGCGAGGCGCTGCAGGCCGTGTCGGCCTGACCGTTTTGGGACGCGGACGCGGAGGCAGACTCCAAGCATGACTTCTGCGCTAGATCTGCACGGAACGCCCCACGTCGAGCGGTATCTGGAGACGAACGGCGAGGACGGCTACTACTGGCGTAACGGCACGACGATCCTGCTGCTGTTCACCAAGGGCCGTAAGTCGGGCCAGCAGCGCACGCACGCGCTGATCTACAAACCGCACGGCGACAACGCGTACTTGGTCGTCGCGTCCAAGGGCGGCACCGACGAGCAGCCTGCCTGGTTCCTCAACCTGGAGGCGGACCCGAACGTCGAGGTCCAGATCAAGGGGGAGCGGTTCCCGGCGCGAGCCCGGGTCGCGACGCCCGAGGAGAAGCCGGCGATGTGGGCCTCGATGGTCGAGGCCTGGCCGGACTACGACGAGTACCAGAAGAAGACCGCCCGGGAGATCCCGGTGGTCGTCCTCGAACGAGCCTGACCATTCCGGGCCCGGGCGCGAGCCCGGGCCCGGAATGGCTGACGGGACGTCGGCCCCGGCTCCGCTTCTCACGCCGTCCGAACGTCGCGATCGCTTCGCGCCTCATCCCGCACGGGTGATAAGTGCGAACCTCAGCCGGTCGGCGCGCGGCGCTCGGACGGCGGGACGGGCAGGGTGGCAGGTCCGCCACGCGGGAGGAGGGCCGCCGCCGCGAGACCGATCAACCCGGCAGCCGCGACGGCCACCATCGCCAGGGTGTACGAGCGGCCGGGCGCCGCGGTGATACCGGCGGTCAAGATCGTGCCGGCCAGGGCGGCGCCGAGGGACGACCCGAGGTTGGAGACGCTGCGCGACAGGCCGGAGATCTCTCCCTGCAGATCGTCCTCGAAGCTGGACTGCACGATGTTGACCGACGGGGTCAGCATCCCGCCCAACCCGAACCCGATCACGAACAGCCCGGGAACGAACGCCCAGATGTTCTCGGTCGCGCTCACCAGGCCGATCAGCAGCAGAATGCCGGTGATCGTGATGCCGAACCCGGCCAGGATCAGGGTCCGTTGGGCCCGACGACGTGCGAACCTCGCCGCCCCCAGCGAGGAGACCAGCAGGCCGAGCGTGGTCGCCGTGAAGACCGCGCCGGTGCCGACCGCGCTGTAACCGCGGACCACCTGGAGGTAGGCGGAGACCACGAACGACGTGCCCATGAGCATCAGCCACTGGGCGTTCTGGGTGACCAGGCCGAGGTTCGACGTGCGGTTGCGGAACAGCACGGTGGGGAGCAGCACGTCCTTTCCGGCGCGCTCCTTGGCCCGGATCGAGACGAAGAACCACGTCAGGATCAGCGCCCCCGCGAGGACCAGACCCAGGGTCAGCCAGAGGTTGTTGTCAGCGGCCAGAATGCCCAGGACGACGAGCAGCAGGCCGAGCCCCGACAACACCGCTCCACCGAAGTCGAAGCGCTGCGAGGTGTTCGGCGGCAGCGGATCCCGCACCCAGCGCCGCCCCAGCTCGAGGATCACCAGCGCAAGCACGGCCTGCACGAGGTAAGCACCGCGCCAGCTGACGGCGGAGGTGATGAAACCGCCGATCAGCGGGCCCGTGGCCGCCCCGATGCCGCCCATCGCGCTGATGACGCCGAACGCCTTGGCACGCGAGGTGATGTCCCCGAAGAGGATCGTCGCGAGGATGTAGACCGGTGGGATCAGCAGAGCCGTGCCCACGCCTTGCATGATCGAGTAGCCGACGACCAGGACGCCGAGTCCGGGGGCGAGTGAGCTGAGCAGCGCGCCGGCGCCGTAAAGGGTCAGCCCGGCGACGAAGCAGCGCTTTCGTCCGAACCGGTCGGTGAGTTTTCCGCCGGGGATCATCAGCACCGCCATCACGAGCAGGAAGCCGGTGATGGCGAGCTGGACACCCTGCACCGTGGTGTCCAGGTCGCGGCTGATGTCGCTGATCATGACGTTCACCGTGGAACCGGCGAAGCTGCAGAGGAACTGGGCGAGCGCGAAGGTGATTAGCGCGCGGCGCAAGGCCTGCGGAAATCGTCCCGTAGCAACTTGATCAACCATTACGCACCCTCTCCGTGCGCCGGCAGGCGCGGTGACGCGCGATGCCGGCGGAGGAACCACCCTGGACCGCGCGGGCGCCCGGCGGCGGTGCGGACGCCGTCCCAGCTTCGGACTCGGCGTCGGCCCGAGCGCCATTCGCAGCGGGTGAAATAGCCGGCGCGACGGTCGGTGCCGAGCGCCGGTCAGGCGTCGCGCCGGAGCAGCGCGACCGCGCCGATCGTCAGCGCCACCGCCGGGTAGGCCACCAGCGCGACGCCGGCTCCGATCGGGCCGAGCACGTACTCGGTCTCGCCGGTGAGCTGGTCGGCCAGCGACGACGGGAGCACGCCGAACACCCGCTCGTTCCACGGGTCCGGCAGGTAGGCGGCGACCACCGGCGCGACGAACAGCAGCCCGCTGATCGCCGCGACGGCCCCGGCCGACGACCGGAACGCCGCGCCCAGTCCGACGCCGACCAGGGCCGCCGAGACGATCGTCGCGACGCCGGCGAGACCGGCCCACGCCGCGTCGCCGAGCGAGGTCCACGGCTCGATCGGAGCCGGTCGGTCTCCGGCGGCCTGCAGGCTCAGCAGCGTCGACGCGACGACGACGAACGTTCCAGCCACCACCGTCAGCCCGGTGGCCACTAGGGATTTGGCCGTCAGCAGCCGGAGCCGGTTCGGCACGGCGGTCAGCGTGCCGACGATCGCGCCGGTGCGGTACTCGGCCGTGACCGCGAGCGTCGCCAGGATCGCGAGCACGAGCTGGGACAGCGGGCCGACGACGACCCACATGTCGATGGACTCGAAGTTTGCTTGCTCGGCAGGCGCCGCCGCGTCCCAGGCCGCGACCATCGCGTGGCTGACGCCCCAGGAGCCGAGCAGCAGCAGGACCAGTGCAGCGAGGAGCCAGTAGGTGGATCGGACCGACCGCAGCTTGAGCCATTCGCTCGCGACGACGTCAGACATTGGTGGCTCCTTCGGTCAGGCGGATGTAAGCGTCTTCCAGCGACGGGCCGAGCGCGTCCAGCGACTCCTCGGCGAGGAGGCGACCGGAGCCGATCATCACGATGCGGTCGGCGGTCTGTGCCATCTCGGACATCAGATGGCTGGAGACCAGCACCGCCCGGCCGTCCCGCGCCAGCCGCCCGGCGAGCGCGCGGAACCAGCGGATCCCCTCCGGGTCGAGGCCGTTGAGCGGCTCGTCGAAGATCAGCGTTCCCGGGTCACCGAGCAGCGCACCGCCGATCGCCAGGCGCTGCCGCATGCCGAGCGAGAGACCACTGATCCGGCGGTCGGCGACGGCGTTCAGCCCGACCTCGTCGAGGACGGTGTCGACCCGTCCGGCGGGGATGCCGTTGCTGCGGGCCAGCGCCCGCAGATGGGTACGGGCGCGCCGACCGCCGTGCACGGAGGCCGCGTCCAGGACGGCGCCGACGACCCGCAGCGGGTGGCGGTGGGAGACGTACGGGCGGCCGTCCACGAGCGTGTGGCCCGCGGTGGGGCGGTCCAGCCCGAGGATCGCGCGGAGAGTCGTCGACTTGCCTGCCCCGTTGGCACCGAGGAAGCCGGTGACCTGCCCGTCGGGAACCGTGAAGCTGAGCCGGTCGACGGCGAGCGTGCGGCCGTACCGCTTGGTCAGCTGGTCGATTTCGATCATGGCTCCAGCCTGGACGGCGCGGAGCTGCCCCGGATCGGACCGAGGTCGTGATCGGAGTCCACCGGGTCCGACCAGGGGATGACCCGCTCCGGGCTGATGCCGACCAGGGTCGGCCCCGGTTACCGTCGGCCGGTGACTTCGGCCCTGCGCAGGATGGTGCGCTCCCCCCGAACGGACGACGCGGTGCTACGCGCCGTGGACGTCGTCGTTGCGGCCTTCTACGTCGGTATCTACGTCTTCTTCACCAGCCTCGGCCAAGAAAATTCAGCGAACGACCAGCTGTACTACAGCGGTCCGCCCTGGCTCGGGTGGATGATCGCGGTCGCGGTCGGAGCTCCGATCGTCGTGCGTCGCCGATGGCCGGAGGCGGCCTGGGCGGTGAGCTGCGCGGCGCTCACCGCGGCCACCGCGCTGCATCTGACTCTCGAACCATGGGGGGCGGCCGCGATCACGCTCTACACGGTCGCTCTCCGGTCGTCGTGGCGACGCGCGCTGGGTGCGCTCGGCATCACGTTGCTCGCCGTCACCGCGGCCCTGAGCCTCACCCCGGACGCCACCGTAGAGGGCACCTTCACCGTGATCGTCTACGTCTGGATGGTCAACGGTGGTGCGTGGGTAGCCGGCGTGATCGTCCGGGAACGTCGGGCGGCCGCCGCGGAGCGCAGTCAACGGGTGGCCGAGCAGACGCTGGCGGAGGAGCGGCTGCAGATCGCCCGCGAGCTGCACGACGTCGTCGCCCACAGCATGACGCTGATCGCGGTGCAGGCCGGCGTCGCCAACCACGTGATCGCGGAGCGGCCCGAGGCCGCCCAGGACGCGCTGCGGGTCATCGAGTCGACGAGCCGGAGCGCAATGACCGACATCCGTCGCCTGCTCGGTGTCCTACGGACGCCGGATGCAGAGTTCGCTCCGGCACCCGGGCTGGCGGAAGTGCCGGCGCTGGTCGAGCAGGCGACCGCCGGTGGCGTCCGCGTCGACCTGCGGCTCCGCGTCGATGCCCGCCATTATTCGGACGCCGCCCAGTTGGTCGCCTACCGGGTGGTGCAGGAGGGTCTGACGAACGTGGTCAAACATGCCGGGCCCACCACGTGCCGGGTGGAACTGTCGGAGGTCGATGACGTGCTGCGAATTCTGGTCGAGGACGACGGGGCGGCCGGTCGCGGATCAGCGGCCGAGGGGGGCGGCCACGGGCTGGCCGGGCTGCGGGAACGCGTCGGCCTCTACGGCGGCACGTTGGAGGCCGGGCCGCGCGACGAGGGCGGCTTCCGGGTGGTCGCGAGCCTGCCGGTGCGGTCGTGACCGTCCGGGTACTGGTCGTCGACGACCAGGCACTGGTCCGCGGCAGCTTCCGGCTCCTCGTCGACACCGCGCCCGGGTTGACCGTGGTCGGCGAGGCGGGCGACGGGCGGGAGGCGGTCGCGCTCGCGGCCCGCCTACATCCGGACGTCGTCCTGATGGACGTGCGGATGCCCGAGCTCGACGGGGTGGCGGCCACCCGCCGGATCTGTGCCGAGGTGCCGGGCGTCCACGTCCTGATCCTCACGACTTTCGACCTGGACGAGTACGTCTACGGGGCGCTCCGCGCGGGGGCGAGTGGGTTCCTCCTCAAGGACGCGCCACCGGCGGACCTGCTCGCGGCGATCCGGGTCGTGGCAGCCGGGGACGCGTTGCTGGCCCCTGGCATCACCCGGCGCCTGATCGCTCGGTTCGCCGAGTCCGAGCTGCCCCGGCCGGCTCCCGCGCTCGCCGGAGTGACGCCCCGGGAGCGGGAAGTGCTGCTCCTGGTGGCCCGGGGGCTGTCGAACCAGGAGATCGCCGAGCAGCTGCACCTGAGCGAGGCGACCGTGAAGACCCACATCGGACGGTTACTGGACAAGCTCACCGCGCGGGACCGCGCCCAGCTCGTCATCGCGGCGTACGAGAGCGGCCTGGTCACCGCCCGCCGCCCGGAGTGAGCGCCCGGCGCTGCTGGGGCGGTGGGGCGGATTTCGGGAAGAGCACCGCTGGGGCGGCGGCACTGGGCGGATTTCGGGAAGACCACCGCTCAGGCGGCCGTACGAGGCGGATTTTCGGGAAGCCCGCGCGGGAACGCGCGGCGAAGTGCGGCGGGACCCCCGCCGGGAACCCCGCGGGAACTGCGTTACTGCGTCCGGCCGATGCCGCGTGGGACGTGCGGCTTCCACGCGCGGAGCGCCAGCACGACGCCCACCCCGCACAGGAACGCGCACACCGGTGCCGCCCAGAGCGTCCAGCCCCAGGTGTCTCCGCTCGGCACCACCTGGGGCAGCCGGTACAGCCCGTAGCAGAACACGAACCCGGTCGTCACCATCGCGAACCCCGCCGCGACGACCTGACCCTCCCAGCCGAAGAAGCCGCTCTCGGTGTCGTCGGATCGCAGGAACCAGGTGATCGTCGCGAGCGAGCTGAGCGTCAGCACACCCGCGATGCCGAGGCCGGCGATCGTGATCAGGTAGAGCACGCCGATCGACGTGTCGGTGACGGCGATGACCAGCGCCATCAGCCCTGCGATGACCGGCGCGACCAGCCCGGCCTGCAGCGGCGACCGCCCGTCGGGCAGCGGCTTCAGTGTCGCGGGGAGGACGCCGTCGCCGGCCAGCGCGGACAGCTGCCGGGACGACGCGCTGGCGCGCATCGTGCCGCTGGCCAGACAGCCGAGGGCCAGCGCCGCGGTCGCCAGCTCGGTCACCGTCAGCGCGTGCGCGGGGCCGACCAGTAGCTCGATCACGGTCTGGACGAACGGGTGCCCGCCCCCGCCGGTCTGGGATTGGAGCTGGCCCTGCGCGGCCGCCACCATGTTCTCCGGCCCTACCGTGACGCTGATCGCCCACACGCTGATCACCAGGACCACCGTGGTGGCCGCGTAGGAGATCAGCGTCGCGCGGGGAATCGTGCGCTCGGGACGGCGCACTTCGTCGACGTAGCTGGCGCCGCTCTCCGAGCCGATGAACGCGGTCATCGTCAGCCCGAGCGCCAGGCCGATCGACCCGGTCAGCAGCCACGCCGGGTCCAGCGCGTGGAACGACACGTCCCCACCGGCCGGTTCGGCCACCGAGGCGACGTCGACCCCGATGATGACCGCGGCCTGCGCGAGCCCGACCGCGACGAGAACGCGAACCAGCGCCCGGAGCCGGAGGCGCTCCAGCGCCGCGATCACCGCGGTGGCGACGACGATGCACAACGGCATCGGCAGCCGGACGTCGAACAGGTTGGCGACCAGCCCGATCGTGCTGCCGCACGCCAGCATGATCAGCGAGGCGAGCAGCGCGGTGTACGCGAGCACGGCGACGAAGGACGAGCCGACTCCCACGGCCGGACCCAGCCCGTGAGTGATGAACGAGTAAATACCGCCTCGGTGCCGGATCCGGCGGGCCATGCTGCCGTAGCCGATCGCGAATGCCATCAACGTCAGGCCGGCGATGCCGACGACGAGCGGAAGCGCGACCACCCCGCTGAATTGATAAGCCGTGGGGATCGCACCCCAGATCAGATTCAGCGGAGGGTGCGCCATGAAAAGCAGGACGATCAGCTCGGTGCTGCCGATTCGGCGTGGCTGTTGCAGTACGGAATTGGACGGTGGCGCAGGGTAGGGGAGGGTGCCCACACTGTCCCAACTGGCGGATCTTTCGTACCCTTCGGGCGCATCATTGCGCATCAGTTCTCCCCGGCGATAATTACCGGATATGTCGAATGACGCCGGGGGAATCACAGCCCGCACCGGTCACGTAATTCTGCGAATCCAGCAGTGCGGTGTCCACCACACGAGTACCGCCGAAAATGCAATCTAAGTTTTCAAATAATACGGGTTTTCGATCAGCGTCCCGGCCATCCAGACCTTCGGGTGGGCCCTGACCATCGGGATGATCAGGTCGCCGCCGAATAGTTCGAGGTCGTAGAGGCAGAGGGCGACCTGGGGGTACCGGCAGAGCCACTGGGTCACCTCGACCTCCTCGCCGACGAGTTGGTCGACCAGCACCGGGCTCATCAAGGCCTGCGCCCAACTCATGTCCGCCGCGATCCGCCCGAAGGACGACGGAGCCGACGGCGGCGAACCGTTGGCCTGCAGGTTGCGGTCGGCCCACTCGTCGAGCATGAGCAGCAGCTCAGCAGGTGCGTACCGGCCGTCGCGGAGATGCCCGTTCTCCGGCTCGACGATCTCCAGGTGTGACCAGTCGCCCAGCGTCGTGCGCAGCGTCGTCCGCTCGCCCACCCGGCCGAGGACGAGCACCGCGTGCCCGCTCCGCAGCCCTTCCATCAGGAACGGCAGCAGCACCCGGTCGCGCTCCTCCCGGCCCCGGTAGAAGACGCAGAGATGGTCACCCGAGTGCAGCGGCGCACCGGCCAGCGTCACCGATTGATCTCCGGAAGGAAGCATGGCGCTCACCCCGGTCCGTGGAGGACCTGCCAGGCACGCGTCGCCACGTGCAGATTCAGTCGGTCGTCGACGTCGTTGAGATCGCAGCCGGAGATCTCCCGGATCCGGCCGAGCCGGTACCGCAGCGTGCTGCGGTGGATCAGGAGCGCCGACGCCGTCTCGTCGTAGTTGCCGCCGCGTTCCAGGTACTGGGAGAGCGTCCGTACCAGGTCGGTTCCTTTCCGGCGGTCGTAATCGAGCAGCCGTCCGAGCCACTCCTGGACGAACGAGCTGACGTCCTCCCGGCCCTGACCGGTGTCGAGGATGCGGTACAGGCCGAGTTGGTCGAACGCGGTGGCGCCGCTCGGAGTCCGCGACCCGGCCCGGATCTCGGCGGCCCGCACCGCCTCGGAGTAGGAGCGCGGGAACTCCGTCGGCGTCTCGCACGGGCCGCCGAGGCCGAGTGCGCCGCCCGGTTCTCCCAGCTTCGCCACCAGCGCCCCGTGCAGGGCGGTGGCGTCCGGCCGACTGCTGACCAGCATCACGACGATCCCGGAGCGCCGCGAGGTCAGGGTCCGCAGATCCAGCGCCGCGGCCGCCGCCGCGGCTGCCTCCGCGACGGCGTCCTCGGTCTGCGTGCCGCCCCAGCGAATGACCACGACGTGGTGCCGAACCCGCAAGTCGTGGCCGATCGCGTCGGCACGGGCGTAGGCGCTCTCCTCGTCGACGCCGGTGATCAAGTCGTCGACCAGGTTGCGCCGAAGGCGTAGCTCGACCTCCGCGAGCCGCCGCTGGTGCGAGAGCTCCAGGGCGAGCACGGTGGTCGCGTACTCCAGCGCGAACAGGTCGTCCCGGCCGATCGTGTGTCGGGGGTCGACCAGCGCCAGGACGCCGAGGATCTCTTGACGCGGCCGGGCCACCGAGACCATCCGGTCTCCCCACCGGGACGGGTGCGGCTGCGCCGAGGCATGCCGGAGCATCGCGTCCCGCCGGGCAGTGCTGACCTTGGGGTAGGGCTGCGGTTCCGACGGGCCGGCCCAGGCCCGGAGGTTGCCGAACCGGTCCTCGACCGCGACCGACAAGCCCGTGAGCTGGTGCAGCGCGAGCGCGATGCCGACCTCGCCGGTCCCGGACGCGGAGATCGCGCCGAGCATCTCGTGCACCCGGGTCCGCCGCTCCAGCCGGCGCACGGTCTCCGAGAGTTCCTGGTTGAGGCTGCGGAGTTGCGCGGTCTGCTCGCGCTGCCGCTGGTGCAGAGCCGCGTTGGCGAGAGCGCCGCCTGTCTGCTGTCCGAGGGCCTTGAGCAGGAAGAACTCATCGGTCGACGGCTCCTTGGTCGACCGTACGACGAGGTAGCCGACGAGGGCGTCGGTGCGGCCGAGCGCCAGCGCCCAGCGCCACGCTCCGTCGGTCAGTGTCACCGGGCCGCTGTGGTTGTCGAGCGCGCGCAGCGCGGCCTCCAGCGCCGGGCCCTGGCCGGGGTAGTCGCCCCACGGTGTCAGCGCGATTCCGTCCCGCACGCAGACCGCGTCGACCTCGCACCCGCAGAGCGACGGGACGGACGTCGTCGCCAGGTGGAGGATGTCGTCCAGCTCCCGGCCGTCGAGCATGATCATCGACGTCACGAACAGCCCGTAGAGCTTGGACAGCTGCTCCCGCCACCAGCTGTCCGGCTTGTCCAGCGGCTCGTCACTCATCCGGCTGCTCCGGACGTCTCCGTCAGGCACGTCGCAAACCGTCGCCACTCAGTTTTGCACCCCCAGGTCGATGACTGGGTGAAAATCTCACCCTTTCAGGTGCAGGCGCTTCTATCGACCCCTCTGCGACTGTTTGTTTTCGCGGCGGACGATCATCTGGTCGTCTCGCCGTTCCGGCCCGGACCGCGTCGTCAGCCGAGTGGCGCGGTCCGGGCCGTCCTGCGATTGACGTGCGGCCGAGTATGCTTTCCGGTCGGCCGAGCGGCCCGGCTGAGCACGGTGACCGAGTGCATCATCGCAGGTCACAGCGGATGCGATGAGTGTCGTCGGGGTAGGCGAGCGTCGACATCCCGACGCGCTTGGTTGCTCCCCGACGAACAATTATCAGAGGCTGCTGATTGCAATTTTCACTCTGTTCCGAAAGGCGAGCGGAGAGCATTCAACTAAGTTACGTTCCCGCCGTGACTCCATTTCGCGACGGGTGTCGTCTCCTGATTCCGGCGAGGTTCGATCCGTCAGAAGTGCGCCGCGCGGGGCGATTTCGAGCGGCTGTGGCCGGCCGCGCCGCGCAGCCCAGGGCGGGCAGTCGCGAGGCTGCGCACGCCGACCCGTCCCGGCTGGTATCACTGGATTAGTCTTGCTCGTCCCGAAGTGGGCCGTACTCGTTCGTTCGCGCCCGACGACTCGTTGAGCCCTTTCGGCCTCCGGCCTTCCGCGCGGTCAAGCGTTCTCCGCACTCGCCGGTCGAAAGAGTTCACTCTCGGTGATAGTACTGATGCGTAGCCGATTAATGACGCGGTGAAGTGTCGAAGCACACTGTCCGGAACTGGAATCTGCCGGTAACCGCTCGCTGGATGGTGTTTCATCGACACATCCAGGTACCAGGCCATTCGACGTGATGGGATCCATCGGATGCTTTTCGACCGGGCCCAGCTCACGGCCGCGCTGCCCCAGTACGAGGTGGGAGCTGAGCTGGGTCGCGGCGGCTTCGGGTTGGTCATCGAGGGCCGTCATCGACGCCTCGGCCGACCGGTCGCGATCAAGATTCTGACGATTTCCGGCCCGGATGTCGAGCGCCGATTTCTTGCCGAAGCGCAAGTAATGGCGGTATTCGACCACCCGCATGTCGTCCGCGTACATGACTATGCGGAAAGCGACGGCCTCTGTCTGATCGTCATGGAACACCTTCCGGGTGGCACCCTTACGTCACGCATCGCCGAGGGGATCCGCCCGGAGACCGCGTGCGCGATCGGGCTGGCGATCGCCGACGCGCTGCACGCGGCGCACCAGCGCGGCATCGTGCACCGCGACATCAAGCCCGACAACGTTCTGTTCGCGGGCGACGGGGCCGTCAAGGTCACCGACTTCGGCATCGCGAAGCTCTTCGAGGGCTCCTCGATCACGACCGGCACGCTGGTGGGGACGCCGGCCTACGCCGCGCCCGAGCAGATCCTCGGCCAGCGCGTCGGTCCGCCCACGGACGTGTACGCGGTCGGCGGATTGGTCTACCACATGCTGACCGGGCGGACGCCGTTCTCGCTCGAGCTGCCGTTCTCGGCGATGCTCCACCACCACCTGACGAAGCGCCCGGAGTTGCCGGCCGGTATGCCGCCCCAGATCGCGGCGGTGATCGGCCAGACGCTGGAGAAGGAGCCGGCCGCGCGTCCGGCGTCCGCGAAGGCTTTTGCACTGGCGCTCGCGGCCGCCGCCGTGGCGGACTTCGGATCCAGCTGGTCCGCGAACGCGGACACACCACTCCGGGTGGACGACGACGTGCGCGCCGTGATGGCGCTGACCACCGGTTCGGCGCAGGCGCGGCTCGGCGGGAGGCCCCGGCCGGCCCCGCGACGGCAGTCGACCGACGCGTCCGTGCCGCTCCAGTTGCGGACCCCGCCCCCCGGTCACCTCGCGATCCCCGAGTCCGGGCCGTTCACCCCGCCACCGGGCTACGACCTCTCCGGAACGAACTACGACCGCACCGGCGGAGTCGGCTCCTCGTACGGGCACGGTGTCCAGCCCGGCGGGCCGGTCACCCCCGGATATCGTCCACCGACGAACGTCGGCCCGTCGTTCGGTCACGGCGCCGGTCCCGACGTGCGGTCGTCGTTCGGTCACGGGGCGGACGACGCACTCGGCGCGCCGCCGGTGACGCGGTCCGGACGGCACGCCGCCGAGCCGGACGTCGCGCCGATCTCCGGGCCCGGGTTCGCGCCACCAACCTCGTCGACCGGTGTGGCGCCGCCGCTGTCGCCGGCCGGCTCGGTAGGAAGCCCGCCGGTCGGCAGCCCGCCGGTGGGCAGCCCTCCGCCGCTGGGAAGCCCTCCGTTCGGAGGCCCACCGCTCGACAGCTCAGCGCGGCTAGGCAGTGTGCCGCCGCCGGCGAGCCCGGCGCCGTTCGGTAGCCCACCACCGACCGGGCACCCGGTGTCCGTCGGGCACTCGGCGTCGGGAACCTCCGACGCGACGCCGTGGCGAGCGGGGCCGGGCATCGGACGGCGGGCGGCGCGACGGCGTCAGCAACGGTCGGAGCCGCACCCGGACGACCTGGACGCCGAGGAAGGCCTCCCGCGCCGGATGGTGATCCTGCTGGTGATCATCGTCGTCGTGGTGGCGGCGATCAGCATCGCGATCGGCGCCGGCCTCGGCTCGCTGCAGCGCAGCACCGAGAGCGACAGCCTGCCCGCACCGCACTCGGTGGTGGAGAGCGTCAGACAGTGATGACGATCTTGCCCGCTGGGTGTCCCTCGGCGAGGTAGCGCATCGCGTCCGGCGCCTCGTCGAGCGAGTAGGTGTGGACGATCGGCGGCGTCACCGAGCCGGCCGTCATCAGGCGACCGAGCTCCTCGAAATCGGCGACGTTCTCCGTACCGAGGAGGTTCCGCATCCGGCGGCGGCGGACGATCCCGATCAGTGGCGCGAACAGTTGCCGGTGGAAGCCCTGCAGCAGCCGTCCGCGTGACTCCTCGCCGCCGACGAGGACGAGCGTCCCGGTCGGTGTCAGCGCGCGCTGCAGGAGCGACAGCGGTCGGTTTCCGGCGGTGTCGACGACGACGTCGTACCGCGCGCCGTGGGCGTCCACTTCCTCGCGGGTGTAGTCGATGACGTCGTCGGCGCCGATCGAGCGCACCAGGTCGATCTTCGAGGTGCTGCAGACGCCGGTGACCGTCGCGCCGAGCGACTTGCCGATCTGGACGGCGAACGACCCGACGCCGCCGGCCGCGCCGATCACCAGAACGCGCTGGCCGGCCCGCACGCGTCCGAGGTCGCGAATCGCTTGCAGCGCGGACGTTCCGGAGCAGCCGACGGTGGAGGCCTGCTCGAACGAGACGTTCGGCGGTAACGAGGCGAGCCGCTTCTCGGGCGCCACGGCGTACTCGGCCCAGCAGCCGGTGCTGTTGGTGCCGAACACCTCGTCGCCGGGCCGGAAGCGGGTCACCTGCGCGCCGACCTCGGTGACGACGCCGGCGAAGGCCCGGCCGAGCACCGCGACCTTCGGCGCACGGAGTCCGATGACCGGGCGCATCAGATAGGGGCGGCCGGTCATCATGTGCCAGACGCCGCGGTCGTTGCTGGCCGCTCGGACTCTGACGAGCACCTCGCGGTCGCCCGGGGTCGGCGCGGGCACCTCCCGCACCTCGAGAACGTCGGCCTCGCCGTAGACGGTGCGCACGCACGCTTTCATGTCGCTCCTCCTGGGTCTTCCGGGTAGTGGAATACGTCGTCGAGTGGAACGTGGAACACACGGGCGATACGGAACGCCATCTCCAGCGAGGGCGAGTACCGCCCCTGCTCGATGGCGATGACGGTTTGCCGGGTCACGCCGATGCGCTCGGCCAGTTCGGCCTGGGTCATCTCGCCGTTGGCGAAGCGCAGGGCGCGGATCGAATTCGTGACCCGGGTCGGCTTCACCATTCGGGGAACGTCCGGCGGTAGACGATCACCTTGGTGACCGAGCCGAGGATCCCGGCCAGTACGAAGCACAGGTAGATGACGTTCGCGATCCAGAACTGGTCCCACTCGACGATGCACATCAGCATCGCCGCGACACCGCCGATCGTGACGAACGACTGACCGACGTACTCACCGAGCCGGTTGATCTCCTTGTCGCGCACGTCGCGGGCTCGAGACGCGTGCGGCGTGAAGATGCTCATCAGGATCTCGATCACGATCGCGGCGACGATCGCGCCGCCGATCGTGGTCAGCAACGGTCCCGCGTACGGGACGTCGGACAACGCTCGCCCGTCCGTGCGGCCGACGATCGTGACGACGTACGCCACGTACGCCACCACGCTGACGACCAGCATGATCCACGCCCGCTTCTCGGTGAGCGTCACCCAGGGCCTCCGATGTAAAGCATTCTTAACACCTCCGATGTCTGTCAGAGTAGACACCGTGTCAAGAGTTCTTTACACGAAGGCCGCGCGGCGACGGTTGTGGACCGCCGCGCGGAACAGTTCCCGTACAACCTGCGAACACGGCAGCTCAGGGCAGAGATTTGGGCGGGATCCGCCTACCGTTCCGAACCGATGAAGAGGATCACTCGATCGCTCCGCACCGCCCTCCCGGCCCGGGGCTGGCTGTTGCTCGCCGCGCTGTGCGCGCTCGCCGTCCTGCTGGCGTCGGCGACGAACGCCCATTACGGTCCGGACTCCCGGATCTACCTGGCGTGGACCTACTGGTACCTCGGCCATCCGCAGGCGGAGGCGGCCCAGCTCTCCTACGACTACCTCGCGACCAATCCGGGGCTGGCCAACTGCTGGACCTGCTGGCCGGAGGATTACCGCACCAGCTTCTTCACCGGGCAGTACGCGGCCGTGGTCGGACCGCGCATCCTGCTGCCGCTGCTCTCCGCGCCGTTCGTCGTGCTGATCGGTCCGGCCGGACTGCTCGTCGTCCCGATCATCGGCTACGCACTGGCGATCGTCGCGACGGTGGTGCTCGCGTCCCGGCTCTGGGGGCCCCGGTGGGCCCTGGTGGCCGGCGCGATGCTGCTGCTGCCGGTCTCGGTCTCGCGCTGGAGCGTGGTCGCGCACACCGAGGGGCCGGCGTTCGCGCTGCTGACCCTGCCGCTGTTGCTGTTGCCGCTGGCCCAGCGGGTCACCCGCAAACACGTCGCCTGGTACGTCGTCCTGGTCGTGCTCGGGATGCTCAACCGGCAGTTCGCGATCGCGCTGCCGGTCGCCGTCGGCGCGGCCTGGCTGCTCGTGGCCGTCCGCGACCGCGCGATCCGCAACCCGTGGCTGCCGTTCGCGGTCTGGGGCAGCCTCGTGGGGGTCGGCGTCCTCGCCGTCCAGATGCTCGTCTCACCGCTGATCTTCGGCGGCGAGGAGCTGTCGCTCAGCCGTCGATTCGACGACCTCGCCGGGAAGTACTTCGGGACCTATGGCGTCGCCGCCCTCCCGGACGTGGTCTGGAACATCGTCCGCTCGGACCTGCTGCGGGTGCGGTACGACCTGGCGTTGGTCGCCTTGCTGGCCGCCGCCACGGTCGCCGTGGTCTGGCGGTTCCGCAGCGAGCTGTCCGCGCTGGCGGCCGGCGCGTTCCTCGTCGTGAGCGCGATCAACGTGGTCGAGTTCTGGCCGGCGGCGTTCCGCTATCACGCGCCGATCGTCCCGTTGCTGGTGCTGGCCGTCGTCGCGCTGCTGGTCGACCTGTGGGGGCCGATCCGCCGGGTGCCGTCCCGCTCCACCGAGGCCGGGGCCCGCGAGCCGGTGCCACTGCCTCGGCGGGCCCGGCGATGGCGGCCGATCCGGTTCGGGACGCAGTGGGTCGGCGCGCTGCCCGCACACGCCTGGGCCACGATCGCCGGGCTGGTCGTCGTCAGCCTCGCCGTGCTCGCGGACCGGACCTGGCACTACGGTCCGACCAGCCTCTACCACCTCGCGTGGTCGTACCGGTTCCTCGGCCACTCGCCGGCCGAGGCGACCGCGCTGACCTACCAGGGCCTCTCCGACAAGGCGTTCTTCCAAGAGAACTGTTCCGGCTGGTCCTGCTGGCAGAACGGGGACAGCTGGCTGTTCGAGCACGCCGGGTCCGCCGATCCCAACCTGATCTACCCACTGCTCTCCGCGCCGTTCGTCGCGGTGCTCGGCGCACCGGGTCTGCTCGTCGTCCCGTTCGTCTCGTTCCTGGCCGCGATCGGGATGCTGACGCACTTCGCTGCCGCCCGCTGGGGCGCGCTGGCCGGTGCGGTGACCGCGGTCGTATTCGTGATCAGCGACCGGATCGTCGTCACGTCGATGGCCGGGTCCGCCGACATGCTCGCGATCGCCCTCTGCTGCGCGTGCCTGTTCACGCTGCCGCTCGCCCGGCGCCGTGGGCGGCGGGCGCTGGCCGCGTTCGCACTGCTGGTCGCGCTGATGCTGCTGGCTCGGTCGCCGGCGTTGGCGTTCGTCGGAGCGGTGGCGGTCGGGTGGCTCGTCGTCGCGGTGCGCGATCGGTCGGTGCGCAACCCATGGCTCCCGTACGCGGCGATCTCGGCTGGGCTGGCGGTGCTCGTGGTCGTCCTCGGGCAACTCGTCGCGGTCGCCGACGCCCGCTACCTCGGGCGTGCGAGCGAACTGCTGGACGGTAGCGACGTCGGTGGTGCGCTGACCGAGCGGCTCGCGGAGACGGTCGACGTGGACGGTCGGTACCTCGCGGTGGACTCCGTGCTCTGTGTCGTGCTCGTGGTGGCGGTCGTCGTGGCGCTGGCTCGGGTGCCACGGGATCCGCTCGCGGCGATGGCGCTCGGCGGGTTCGTCGTCGCCGCGCTGCTGGAGGTGCTCACAGGGGTCCCGTCCGGAGCGCGCTGGTTCAGCCCGGTGTTCCCGCTGTTGTTGCTCACTGCGATGGCCGTACTGGCGCAGCTGTTCGAGCAACTCGGCCCCTGGGAGGTGCCCGGCGCGACGGCGCGTGCGGCGCTCCCGGCGTCCGCCCCGACGTCACCGCCGGTGCTCACCGCGAGCGGTGCAAACCACCATAAATAGCGTTAAGACTGGTACCGTTCACGCGCGTCGGACCCCAGTCCTTCCGTCGCTGCGGCGGCGCCCGTTCGAACGGCACGTGATGAGTGAAGACGGCGAGCTCTACGACGAACGCCGACTTGCGGCGGTGGACCGCGCTACCGCGATCCTGGCCGGAGTTCCGCTCTCGATGGATGCGATCGCCGGTGCGGCAGCCAGCGTGGCTGGCGCTCCGATCGGCGTCGTCTCCCTGGTGGACGGCGAGTGGGACCGCCTGGTCGGCCTGCACGGCGTCGACGGCGTGTTCGCACTCACGCGGCGGATCGCGGTGGCCGACTCGCTCTGCCGCACCGTGGTGGCCTCCGGCAAGCCGGTCTGGATCTCCGACACGATGACCGATCCCCGGGCCGCCGGGGCCGCGGTCGTCTCGTACCTCGGTATCGGTGCGTTCGCCGGAGTACCCCTGCGTGGATCCAACGGCGCGGTGGTCGGCAGCGTCTGCGCGCTCGACGTCGTCCCGCGCGACTGGACCACCGGGCACCAAGCAGCCCTGGACGGTGTCGCGGCGACCACCGGGCTGCTGCCCGGCGTGGCCGGTGTCGCCGCCGAGCTGACCGTGAACCTGCTCGACCTGGTGCCGCTGCTCGACGCGCTGGCCGAATCGTTCGTGGTCGTCGACGGCGACGGCGCGATCCTGGCCTGGAACGCGGCCGCCGCCACGATGTTCGGCTGGACGCGGGAGCAGGCACTCGGTCGTCTGCTGCACGAGCTGCTGTTCCCGGACCGGGACGCGGTGACGATCCGGGCGATCCTGGCGACGCTCGCCGCCCTGCCCTCGTCGCCGGCCGGGATGCGTCGGCGCCAGACCATGTGGGCGACGACCCGGGAGGGCCGGCGGATGCCGGTGGACGCGGCGATCCGGGCGGTGCCCGGCGCGGGCGGCACCCGGATCTGCGTGTCGATGCTGGACGCGTCCGGACGGTTCGACGCCGAGGCCGACGCGAATCGGCGGGAGAGCCTGCTGCGGGCGGTGCTGAACAGCCTGGACACCGCGGTGTTCGCCTGCGACCGGGACGGGCGGCCGCTGTTCGCCAACCCGGCGCTGCTGCGGATGCTGGACGCCAAGCACACGTCGCTCGACGACGCGGTCACCCGGCTGCGCGAGCACGTCCGCCGGGTGGGTGGAGAACGGCTCGAGTCGGCGGATTACCCGAGCACCCGAGCGCTCGCCGGGGAGAGCGTGCGCGACGTCAAACTCGCGTTCGCCCGGCCGGGGCGGCCGACGCGGTACTTCCTCGCGAACGCGGAGCGGATCGTGGTGGGTGCGGAGGCGAGCGGAGCGGTCGTTGCGCTGCGTGACGTCACGGCTTCTCGTCGGGAGCAGCACCTGCGCGACTGCGAGCTCGACGTCGCCCGGCTGCTGGTTCGGGCCGGGTACTCGCCCGAGATGGCGCACCGCATCGTCGGCAAGGTCGCGGCCACCCACCCGCGGACGCGCGTCCGACTCTGGCTCGTCGATCCGGCGACGGAGGAGGCGGACGCCGCCGACGAAGAGCTGGAACTGGTCGCGGACTCCGCCGCGGGACGGGACGAGTACGCCCGGCTGCGACGCGGCGACGGGCATGTCGGCGCAGCCTGGGCCACCGCCGAATCCGCGTTCCGGCTCCCCCCGGACGGCGGTTCGGCTGCGGACGGTTCGTCCGCGGGGGAGGAGTCGGTGAGCGTCGCAGTGCCGGTCCGCGGAGCCCACGGGGTGCTCGGCGTCCTCGACGCGGAGCTGCCCGCCGACACCGACCCGGACGAGATCGCGTCCCACCTCATCCGGATCGCCGCCGACCTCGGTTATCACCTCGCCCGGTGGCGCTCGGCCTGACGGGGCTCACTCCCGCGGGTACCGGGCCTCGATGCCGTCCAACATGATGTCGATCGTCAGCGCGAACAGCGCGGACGACGTCTGCGGCTCGGTCCGGTCGGCCAGCGCGGTCACCGTCGGGTACCGGGCAGCGGGCTGGTCCCGGTAGACCTCCGGGCGCAACGGCTCGGGCCGGTCCATCTCGCCGGTGGCCCGTTGGGCGGCGAACACGGCCTGGCCCAGGACGGTGGTCACGATGACCGTGTAGATCGGCTGCACGTCGACCGGGCGGAACCCGTAGTCGAGCATCCGGCGCAGGCTGACCTCACGCCCGCGGACGGCGTTCGGGCCGAGCAACGGGGTACGCAGCACGACCGGCAGCACGTGGGGATGGGCGAGCAGCGTCCCCCGCAGTAAATGTGCCTGGTTCCGGAAGTCCTCCCGCCAGGTGGGCTTCGGCGTTCCGAACTCCACCTCGCCGAGCACACGATCGACGACCTCGACGAGGAGCTCCTCGCGGTTGGCGACGTGCCGGTAGAGCGACGCCGCGCCGGTGCCCAGCTGGTCGGCGAGCCGACGCATGGTGAGTGCGGGAAGTCCTTCGGCGTCGACGATCGCCAGCGCGGTCCGGGTGATGTGCTCGGTCGTCAGACCGCCCGGACGGTGGCGACGCCGATCGCGGGCGGCCCGGCGGGCCCGCCACCATGCAGCACTCCCCGGCGGCAGGTCACTCCGAGTGACTTCGGTCTCGGTCACCGCAGGGCCGGTCGAGGAGTTCATCGGCTCATCTTGACGCATTGCAGAAGAGTTTTATTATTGCGCGAACGTTGTTCGCATTAGGCGCGGTGAAGTCAGGGGTGGGCTCCGCGACGCCACGAGCACTCAAAGTTCTGTGCCGTGCCGTGTGCTCACCCGCGAAATCTGGAGACTCCGAGATGGCCCGGCACCTATCCGAACCTGCGGTTTCCCACGAGGGCACCTTGTCCGGCTGGCAGCTGGCGATCGTTGCGACGATGAGCCACGCGCCGCTGATCGTCGCGTGGGTGGCGATCCCTGGCGCCTTCCAATTCGGGCACCTGGTGGCGATGCCGCTGGTGTACGTGTTGGGCGGCATCGCGCTGCTCTGCGCCGCGCTGGCGTTCACCAGCATGGCGCGACGGGTCCGTCACCCCGGTGGCCTCTACGCGCTGGTCTCCCACGGCCTCGGCCCGGCGGCCGGGCTCGGCGTAGCCTGCGTCGTCCTGATCTCGTACCTCGGTTCGCTGGTGTCGCTGTACGCGGTCTTCGGAATGGTGTTCTCCGGCCTGGTCTTCGACATCTTCGACGTCGACATGCCCGGCGAGATCGCGGCCGTGCTCGGTGTCGCGCTCGTGTCGCTGCTGAGCACGATCCGGTTACGTCGGGTGATCTGGCTGCTGGGCGGGCTGCTGGTCGCACAGTTCGTCGTGCTGATCTGGTTCGACGTCCGGGCGCTGCAGCTGCCGATGGCGTCCGAGGACTTCACCGCACCGCTCCACCCGGGCTGGCTGTTCAGCGGCTCGTTCGGAATCGCGCTCTGCTTCGCCGTCACCGCGTTCATCGGCCTGGACACCAGCTTGAACTTCGTCCGCGACGTCCGGCAGCCGGCCCGCTCGGTGCCCCGCGCCGCCTACGTCGCCGGCATCCTCATGACTTCGGCATCCGCGTTCAGTGCGTGGGCGGTCGGTGCGGCGACGAGCGGCCAGGCCCGCGCGGCGGTGGCGCCGGACGACGTCGCGACCACGGCCGGCACGACCGGCCAGTCGCTGTTCACGTTGGTCGCGCGGATCGTCGGACCGGAGTCGGCGGCCGGGGTCGCCCGGCTGATCATGTTCACGCTGCTGCTGGCGACGGTCGGTACCGCGGTCGTGCTGCACAAGGCGGTGAACCGGCAGCTCTCCGGGCTGTCGCTCGACGGTGTGCTGCCGCTGTCGTTCCGGCTCGGCGCCCCCGGCGCTTGGCACGTGCGGTCCGTGGTGCCGGCGCTGGCGGCGATCGGGGCGGTGGCGGTCATCGCGAGCGAAGACCGGATCTACGCGCTCTGGCTCGGGCTCGCGAGCGGCCTGGGCATCACCGGTGCGCTCGCGCTCACGTCGGTGAGCGCGCTGGTCTGGTTCCTCCGTAGCGGCGTCGAGGACGAGGCCGAGCTCGGCAGCTGGGAGGGCCGCGCGGTCGCCGGAGCGGTGGCCGCGGTCGTGACCGGCTTCGTTTTTGTCTTCGGCTTGCTGCGGCTGTCGTCGGTGTTCCCGCCTGCGGGCGGTCGGCCGTCGTGGTTGCTCGGTGCGCTGATTGGCGCGGCGTTCTCCGCCGGGGTGATCGCGGCGCTGATGCTCAAGGCCGGTCGGCCGGACGTGTACGCGTCCATCGGCCGCTTCCGTCTCGACGACGACGCGGACGCCGCGCCGCAGGCGCAGTACGACGCCGCGCCGCAGGCGCAGTACGACGCCGCGCCGCAGGCGCAGGCCGCGCCGCAGCAGCAGTTCGCCCCCACGCCGCAGGCGCANGCCGCGCCGCAGCAGCAGTTCGCCCCCACGCCGCAGGCGCAGTACGACGCGGCGCCGCAGCCGCAGTACGACGCGGCGTGGGAGCCCCGGACCGGCCCGGACGCTGCGGTTCCGTCGGCGCCGTCGGTGCCACGGTCGAACGTCGGCGAGCCGACCTACCCGAACTACCCCTCGCCGAACTACGCCGCACCTGGCGCGCCTGCCGGGGGCGTCGCCGATGGCCCGGGCTACGGCAACGGTGTGTCGGTTCAAGACGCGAGCGGCCCTGGGTACGGCGCGAACGCACCGGCCTACCCGGTCGGTGCGCAGTACCAACCGCCCACCTACCCGCAGCCGGCGGATGCCTCGCCGTCGGACGAGATCTCGGGGCAGCGACCCGGCCCCGACAACCACTCCTGGTGGAACCGGGACTGAGGGACTAGTCGAACGTGCCGTACACCTCGACGGTCTCCGAGGCGCTGCTCGCGGACGCGAGGTACGCGTCGGCCTCGGCGTCCCGGCCGCCCGTCGCGTGGTTGTACTGCCCGGCGAAGACGTAACTGCCCGGGGCCAGCGTCGCCCCGGCGCGCAGCCGGAAGCGGTAGTAGAGCCACCCCGACTGCTCCCGCACCGAGCTCACCAGCTTGTCGTTCGGGATGCTGCTCCAGCTGCCGGTCGTCCGCACACCGGCGGTCATCGCGACCCGGATCGTCACGTCCAGCGCGGTGATCGGATCGTCGTTCTTCAGCGTCACGTTGCTCTGCGACCAGCTGGAGATCGAGTGCGGGTCGATCGAGCCGTCCGACCACAGGAACTCCCGCTCGGTCGCGCTGCCGTCGGGGATCTCCTCGATCGGCAGCGATACCGCCGGTGCGTCGCTCGTCCGGGCCGGACGGGTCGGCTCGGGGGATGAGGACGACGGCGTCCCGGACGGTGCCGGCGAGTCCGCCGGCGTCGACCTGGCCGTCGGCGGTGTGCTCGGGGCCTCCCGCTCGACCGGCGCGCTCGCCGCGTCCTGCTCTGCCGGACGTCCGATCCGGTCGACGGCGAACCAGGTACCACCGACGCCCAGCGTCATCACCGCGACGATCGCCGCCGCGGCCGCGGCCGGCCGGAACCGTCCGGCGCCGGACGGCCCCACCGCGGGCCGAAAGCTCGCGCTGAAACGGTGGGCTCCACCGGACGCGGCGCGGCGGCGTTCGACCCGCTCGAGCATCGCAGCCCGGTCGGGCCGGTGTTCGTCGGCGGCTGCGCGCAGGCGGACGGAGAGCTCCTCGTCGCGCCGATCCGAGGTCATCGCATCCCTCCGGTGGCGCCCCGGCGCTGTTCCGTACTCGCCAGGCTGCTCCGCGCGAGCGCGATCCGCGGATCCACCGGCCCACGTCCGGGCCTCGCCGCCGAATCGCTTGCTCCGGGCGGAGTCGCGTCGACGCCCGCGAGCAATCCGGCCAGTTGCGCCGAGCCGCGCGACGTCTGGCTCTTCACGGTGCCCACGGTGATGCCCAGGATCTCCGCGACCTCGCGCTCGGACAGATCGAACGCGTATCGGAGCACCACGCAGGCCCGCCGCCGGTATGGCAACCGACGTAACGCGGCGCGGACGTCGAGCGCCGACGGCACGTCCGCCTCGGTCGTCGCGTGGTCGCGCCGGAACAACGCGGCCAGGCGCGCCCCACGCTGCTCCAGCCCGTGCCGCCGGTTCCAGCTCCGGGCCACGTTGACGAGGATGCCGCGCGCGTACGCGAGCGGATCCGGCGCCGCGTTCACCCGGTCCCAGTACCGCCAGATCTCGGCGAGCGCATCGGCCGCCAGGTCGTCGGCGACCTCACGGTCGCCGGTGATCAGCGAGGCCATCCGGGCCAACTCCACGTGGTGGGCTTCGAAAAACAGGTGGAAGGCGTGCTCTCGGGGCCGATCTGGCACGCCTTCCACCTCCCTTGACGCTGCCGGGTGCGTAGTCAGCGCCAGGTGATGTCCGACTCCCGGTACAGGCACGTGGTGCCGTCGGGGCCGGAGCCTAGTTGCGTCGGTTCGTTGCCGGGCGTCGTGCCCTGGAACCGAGTGCAGATCTTCGTCGCCTTCTTGGCGTCACCGACGACCGTGATGTTCGTCAGCGTGGCGGTGTCGCCGAAGTTCGCGTTGACGCCCGCGACGGTCTTCGTGTTCGTCACCGTGACCCGGTCGAGGACGACGTGCCGCTCGTAGGAGGTCGCGCAGTTGCCGCAGGACCGGTAGAGCTTGCCGGCGTTCTCGACCTGGAAGTTCCGGATCGTGAGGGTGCCGCCGCCGTTGTGCTGGAACACCTTGTCGCTCGCCGAGCGGGCGCCGCCGCCGTCGACCGTGTACGCCGCGTTCGTGCCGCCCTTGAACGTGGCGGCGTCCTCGCCCACGTCCTCCCACCAGACGTTGATCAGCGTGCAGCTGCCGGTGCAGTGCACGCCGTCGCCGGCTGGTGCCCCGATGATGACGTTGCGCAGCGTCGCGCCGTCGGCCAGTTCGAACATGGCGTCCTGGCTCTCGCTCTGGCCGCCATCACCGATGCCGGAGTAGCGCTTCAGGCCCCCGTCCAGCGTCCCCGAAACCTCGATCGTCTCGGGAACCTGCACCGAGCCCGTCGCGGTCGGCCACGCCGCGGTCGTGGTGCCGCTGGGGGCCGGGGTCGTGGTCTTCGTCGGGCTCGGAGCGGTCGTCGCGGTCGCTGTTCCGATCGCGGTGGGGGAAGCGGACGCGGACGTGCTCGGCGTCGCCGTGGTGGGCGCGGGGGTCGACGGGGCCGGCTGCTGCACGGTGCCGCCGGCGGTGACCGTGACGTCGTCGAATGCGGCCGTGGCGCGCGACGTGGAGACGCCGATCCGGCCTCGGGCGGGGAGGCCGCCGCTGACCGTACCGACCGTCGTGCCGTCCACCGTCGCGGTCGTCCGGTCGCCGCTCACCTGCAGCGTGACCGAGTACCACGCGCCGGTTCCGGTCGGGACCGAGGTGGTGGCCAGCACCCGGACCGTGCCGCTGTTGACCGCCTGCAGTTGCGCGCGGTTCCCCGGTAACAACGCCAGGCGGACGAAGGTCGTCGCGCTCGTGGCCCTGGCGACGACGCTGACGGCGCCGTCAGTGCCGTAGGAAGTCGGTTTCGTGCGGGCCCGGAGCGTGTAGTCCGTCCAGCCGGAGTCGCCGGCGAAGTGACGAGCGTGCTCGCTGCCCGCGTTGGTCTGCCGCAGCACCTGTGAGTCGTCGCTCACCACCGACCAGGTGCCGCCCGACTTCGACCAGCCGTCGGCTTTGCCGTCCTCGAAGTCGTCCCGGAAGCTGGCGTCCGCCGACGCGGACACCCCGACCGCGACCGAGCCGGCGAGGAGCGCTCCCACCGCGGCCGTTCCGACGATCCACCGTCGGGCTGATCTCTTGCCGTGCTGCGCCAAACCGTCGACACTCCTGTTGTCGTTCACCCCGGAAACAGTTTTGGATATTAGTCGGGGAAAGAGTGTCGTCAACTTATCGAGCCGAATTCCAGAATTGAATGGTGGGAATTCGAAAATAGGTTGCCGGTTGCTTGTTTAAATGCGGCATAAGTTTGTAGGGGTGCGGATAAGAGAACGGCGGGCCGCCCATCAGGGCGACCCGCCGTCGGCGTCGGAGTGGGTTAGCTGTTCTGAGCGACCAGCGCCAGCACGAACAGTGCGGTCGAGATCACGAAGGCGATCGCACCGATGACCAGGCCGGCCGTCCCGAGGCTGTTCCCGGCCTTGTTCTGGCGACGGCTGAGGACGCCGAGAACGACGGCCGTGGCGCCCAGGAGCCAGCCGGCAATCGGGACCCAGCTCGCCACCAGTGCGACGATACCGACCACCAGGGAGCCGATAGCGAGGCCGTTTCGGGTCGAACGGGCCGGGGCGCCGCTGTAGTGCATCTCGGGGTGTCCAGAGACGTTCGCCATGGGTCTTCCTTCCCACTTAGCTGTGCGTCGACTGTGTTGCAGCTGTGGTTCCCGAGACGCCTGTGGTTTAACCATCCTCCATTGGCGAATTTGTTCAGGGCAGGTCACGGACGACGTGAATGGCTTGTTCCTCGGCGGTGGCGCCACCGATTCCACGCTCGTCGGCGATCGCGTCCGGCTCGTCGTCGACGTGCGCGCCCTCGTCCGGCTCGACCAGGCGACCGGCCACGTCGTCCACACCGCGGTCGTAGACCGAGACGGGGGAATCGGTATGCGGGTCGATGCCTTCCATCGTCGCCGCGGTCTCGGCGTCCTCGGCCGGCGGTGCCTCGCCGTCGATCTCGGCGGCGACGTCGTCGGCGTCGAGATCGCGGGTGGTGTGGACGGTCCGGTAGTCGTCACGCGGCGTACCGCCGGTGTCCAGCGCGGTCTCGTCGGTGGTCGTCGACTTCCACTCCGCCTCGGCTTCGGCGACCGGGTCGGCCACCGTCGGGGCGCTCAGTTGCTCCGTGACGTCCGGCTCCTCCCGGCGGAGCCGGTCCTCCAGCGGTTCACCCTCGCGCTGCTCGTTCGCGGTGGTGCCGAACTCGGTCGCGCCGAGCGGCCGGTCGGCGGGCAGAGCAGCAGGCGACGGGCCGTCCGCCGCCCGGGCCGAATCCCGATCCGGGTTCGCGGACGAGTCGTCGTCGGCGTACCCCGGAAGTCCCTCGGCCTCCGGGTCGGTGACCGGTTCGGCGTAATGCTCGGTGCTCATGGGTCCTCCGGCTCGAGTCGGATAGGTCGTGGTTGTGCCTACCCACCCGAGCCACGGTCATACCTGGCACTGTCACGACGCGTGCTCTGAGCTGCTGCTACGGCGGCCCAGGCGCCCAGGTCGAATTGAAGGGCGTCGGATGCATGACGACGAGGCGATGCAGGGCCTCGACGTGCAGTCGCAGATCGGGGTGGCGGGCCACCAGGTCGTACAGGGACTGGTACGGCCCGTTCCTCTCCCGATCCCGAAGGATCCGGCCGGACAGATCGAACGTGACCCCGGGGACCCGGACGAGTACGTACTCCGGAGCGGCGTTGACGTCGACCAGACCGCCGTCACTGAACCAGCGGGGGAGATCCGGGCGCCCGATCCGAAGTTCCCGTGCCATCTCCGGGTGATGGGTGAGGATCTGGAGCGCCCGCTCCCGGTCCATGCGGGCGGTTATCTCCGCGGCGTCGTCGTGCGACGTCGTGACCGTCTGTTGCGCCTCCGTGATCACCAGCGCGAACACGTGAGCGGCGCCGACGAACGGCGGAAAGATCCAGCCGGGGAGCGCCATGGTGTCCCAGATCGTCCACGGTGGGTTGGGCCCGTCGACCGGCGAATTCGCCACTCCGACGATCCACAGCACCGTGACGACGAGGTACAACGCCGCGCAGATCGCGTTCGGGAGGCTACACCGTCGAACCGCCAGGTAGCCGATGAGGGCCCAGGTCATGGTGCCGAACGTGCAGACCGGGACGGCGGTGAGGAGCAACGCCTTCATCCACGTGACCCAGGTGAGTACGGGCGACGGCGGCAGTGGTCCGAGTGGGCCGAGGTAGGGCGGGCGTTCGAACACGGCGCCGGGCACGCCGAACGACGTCGTCGACGGGGGACCCGGCAGAGGCAATGCCTGCCGTACCGGCGGCGGCGGGGTCGGCTCGGGCCTGGACGGGACGTCCTGGGCGGGCGGCGGCCACCCGCTCTGGGACGGCGGCAGCAGCATCGGGTCGGACGCCAGGATCCCCTGGTGCAGCTCCTGGAGCCGCGCACCCGGATCCACCCCGAACTCCTCGCCGAGGTACTGCTGCGCGCTGCGGTACGCCGCCAGCGCCTCCACCTGACGACCCGAGCGGTAGAGCGCCAGCATCAGCGCGGCCCGCAGCCCTTCGCGCCCCGGGAACTCGTCGGCCAGGCGCTCCAACTCGGTGGCCAACCGGGCGTGCCGACCGCGCTCCAGCTCGATCTCGGCGAGCGACTCCCACGCGGCCGCGTATCCGTCGGCCAGCCGTCGCCGGGCCGCGTCGAACCACCGTCCGGGCAACCCGGCCAGCGGTTGCCCGTGCCAGAGCTCCACCGCCTGCCGTAGCGCCGCCGCCGCGCCCTCGGCGTCCCCGTCGCGTCGGCGGGTCTCGGCGCCTCGCACGAGCGTCTCGAACGTCTGCGCGTCCAAGTCGGCGACGCTCAGCCGGTACCCGCCGTCGTCGAGCTTCAGGACCTGGGACGGCGCCCGGGGGGACCGGTCCGGCTCCAGCACTCGGCGTAAGGCCGCCACGTACTTCTGGACTACGTTCGCGCCGTTCGCCGGTGGCTCGTCATCCCAGACCGCGTCGACGATGCGGTGGGCCGGTACCGCGCGGTTGGCGTTGAGCAGCAGCACGGCGAGCACCCCGCGTTGCTTGCTGGGCCCGAGATCGAGCTCCTCGTCGCCCCGCCAGATCCGAAGAGGGCCGAGGACGGCGAACCGCAGCGCGTCCTCCACGCCGTACCTCCTCCGACGGCGCCCCCGCGCCGTCGAGAGATTAGCAACCGCTCAAAACGCCCTCGGCAGTCGTTCGGCAGTCACGCGGCAGTGCTTCGGCAGCCGCACTCGTCAGTCTGCTGGAGCCCGACGGACGTCCCTGCCGTCACGTCGGCACCATCCACCTCGACGAATCATCCGATTGGAAGTAGAGAAGTCATGCGTTCTGCTGTGAAGCCCGGCCACCGAGTCCGCGCGCTGGGTGCCGGAGCGGTACTCGCCCTCAGTGCGGTGCTGGCCACCGGTTGCGGCGTGGTCGGCGATTCGACCGTCGCCGAGGCGGTGAAGCAAGCCGTCGAGACTCCCCAGCAGAAACTGCTCGCGGCCACGGCGACGTCGTCCACCGCGCCGTACTCGTACACGGTCGTCCAGAAGGGCGACCCGACCGACGCGATCGAGTTCAGCGGCTCGGTCAACCCGGCCGGCAAGGCGTACGACATGAAGATCGTCAACACCTTCGACGACTCCGACGGCTCGCTGACGTTGGTGTACCGGATCGTCGATCAGAAGCTGTGGATGAAGGCGAAGTTCACGGGCGCCAGCGACCTCGTCGAGTTCCCGGACAAGTGGATGCTCGTCGACCCGACGAGGCTGACGACGGACACCATTCCGACCAGTTTCCGGGAGTACGACGTAGACCCTGCCCAGCTCAACTGGCTGGTGACGACGACCAATGACGTGACCGAAGGCGCCGGTGGGAAGTTCAGCGGAACGTTCGACCTGACCCAGCAACCGGAGATGGACGTCGTCGGACCGGCGACTCGCAAGGCGCTCGGTGAGAAGGCCAAGGCTCTGCCGTTCACGGCCACGGTCACCAGCGGCAAGGTGACCCAGTTCGTGCTCTCGGTGCCGGCCACCAGCGCGAGCAAGGCGCAGACCTACACGATCAACTACACCGGGTTCGGCACGGTCACCCCGGTCGTCGCACCCACGGCGGCCGAGACGGCGCCGACTCCCGACGTGCTGTACGAGGTCCTCGCCGGGTGACCTTCCCGTCCTGATCAGCACTGAATTTTCGACGCCGGGCGACTGCCACCACGGGGGGCAGGCGCCCGGCGTCGTTGTCTCGCCTGAGCGCTGGCGCCCGCGTAGCCGGGAGCCGCGGCGGAGTGGACCGGTTGCTCGCCGGGTGCCCGGGTGCCGGTTCCTTCATTTGGCAACCGCTCACGCCGAATCGACCCGTGTCTGGCGGGCCGGGGAGCCCGCATTGCTTACGGATGCGGGGGCTTTCGAGGATGCGGCTGGAAGCGGCGTGGGTACTGGGCTGGGTCGCCACGATCCTGGCGATCGGCTTCAACCTTCCGCAGGCGCACCGCAGCTGCGTCCGCGGAATGGTCGGCGGCATCCCGCCGGCCCGGCTCTGGCTCAGCCTGCAGAACTCGGTGCTCTGGTTGTTCTACGGCCTCTCCGGCGCCGGTGCCGTGCAGATCGTCTGCAACGCGGTGAACAGCGTGATCGGTATCGCGATCCTGGTGACGGTCTACCGGCTGATGCCGAAGGCCCGCCGGACCGCGCCGCGCTGGGCGCTCGGCCTGACCGGTGTGCTGCTGATTGCGATCGCGTTGAACGCGGTCGGCGGACCGGCCGCGGTCGGTACGGCGGCGGCGCTCGCGACCGTGCTGCCCGGGATCCCGCAGCTGGTGGCGCTGGTCCGGAACCCGGACGTCTCCGGGCTCTCGCCCGTCTCCTGCATCCTCGGTGTGGCCTGCACCACTGCGTGGCTGGCCCACGGCATCCTGCTGGGTGACGCGGCGATCTGGGCGCCGAACGTGTGGCAGCTCTTCATGGGGACGCTGGTCCTCGTGCTGCTCGCCCGTGCCTACCGCCGCACCCGTGCCGCGGCCGTGCCCGCTGTCGTGGCTGTGCCGGTTGCCGCTGCTGCTCCGGTTACCGCTGCTGCTCCGGTTGCCGTGACCGGGCCGGTCACCGCGACCGTGGAGTTGCCCGCACTCGCGCTCGCCGACCTCGCCTCCGCCTCGGCGACGCTGACGATGACCGCGGTCGTGGACGCGACCACCGAGCTCCCCGTCCTGGCCGGGTCCTCGCTGGGCACGGCAGCGCCGACGCGGCCGACGTGCGTCACCGGTGCGCGTCTGCTGCGGGCGTCGGGTTCCGCGTCCACGCGCCGGGCGATGGCGCACCGCCACCCGGCCCGCGGCCGGGCGACGGTACGCGAACTCACGCCTGCCTGATCGGCGCCCACACCTCGGTGCGACCCGGGCCTCAGAACGTGAAGACGGTCTGAACGCTGGAGTGGCGGCGATCCGCCAGCGCGCAGAGGTAGTCCGGCGCGTCGTCGAACCGCACGACGTCGGTGATCAGGTGGTTGCGCACGGCCGCACCGTCCGCCTGGAGCAGGTCGATCGTCTCTCCGGACAGCCGGTCCCGGTCCCACGCGTGCGCGGTGCCGCGCGGCACCCGACCGATCTGCGCGCACCGGACGCTCAGCCCGTTGTGGTGGAACTCTTCGCCGAGCCGCACCACGTCCGCGCCGCCCTGGTAGAACGCCAGGTCGATCACGGTGCCCTGCGGCCGCAGCAGCCGCAGCGCCAGCGCCAGCGCCTCCGCCCGTCCGCGGCACTGGAACACCACGTCGGCTCCGTGATCGGCTGCGGCGTGCCGCCAGCGGGTCTTCAGGACGAGCGCGGCGTCCTCGGCGTCCGGATCGAGCGTTTCCAACCCGAGCGCCTCCGCGACGTGACGCCGCTCCGGGGTCGGGTCCACCACGACCACCGACGCGGCACCGTGGTGCCGCGCGAAGAGGGCGGTGAGCAGCCCGACCATGCCGGCGCCGATGATCACGACTCGCCGACCGCGGACGCCGTCGCCGAGCGTCCGCACCTCGCCGTGGAGGTCGGCAGCGGCGTGCAGCAGACCGTTCGCGCAGATCGGTCCGGCGTGCGCCACGTAGACCCCGAGCATCGGATCGAGGTCGTCCGGCAGCGGCACGATCCGATCGACCAGCGGATCCGCCCGGTAGCCGGTGCGGTGTCCGTAGGCCATCGCGACCAGCGTGCCGACCGCGAACCCGGCCGAGCGGCTCTCCACGATCCGGCCGACCTCCATGTAGCCGAGTCGCTCGATCGGGTACCCGCCGGACTCCCCGGGGCGGAACAATCCCAGCTCCGCGTCCCACGTCGAGGTCGCGAACGGGGTGGTGCCCTTCACCGCGGCCAGTTCGGTGCCGGCCGAGAGCCCGCTGTAGACGGTCTCGACGGCGATCCGGCCCTCCGGCAGCGGATCTCCGACCTTCTCCTCCCGGATCGCCGGGCGGCCGGGCTCTTCGACGACGAGGACGCGCTCAGACATCGGCCGTCTCCAGCTCGACCGGACGACGTTCGGCCGCCGACGTGGCGAGGGCGCAGGCGAGTTGGTGGCTGCGCAACGCGTCCGGGTAGTCGACCAGCACTCCGGATCGATCACCGCCGACCGCGTCGAGGAACGCACGGTCGACCGCGCGCTTCGCGTCCATCGGATCGACCGGATGCCACTGGTGCCCGTCTGCGGTCCGCACCTCGCAGCCGTCCTCGGAGATCGCCACCGCGACGCCGTCCGCGTACACCTCCAGCGCGGCGCGGTGCTTCCAACCCAGCCGGCAGGTCGTCGAGAGCGTGCCGACGGCGCCCGACGCGAAGCGCAGCGTGGCGGCGGCCGAGCTGTCGACGTCCGCGCCCGGGGCGTCCGGCGGGGACGCGTCCGCGACCGCGTAGACCTCCGCGACCTCGCCGGCCAGCACCCTGGCCAGGTCGACGACGTGCACGGCTTGCTCGACGAGTTGGCCGCCGGATCCGTCCCGGCGCGGCCACCACCCGACCGGCGGCACCTTGTCGAGCCAGGCTCCGGCGACGAGGCTGACGGGCCGCCCGGCGAGTGCTGCCCGGGCCCGCTCGACCGCGGCCGAGTACCGCCAGTGGAAGCCGACGCCGGTGACTACGTCGGCGGCGACGACCTGGGCGGCGAGCTTGGCGGGTAACTCCGTGTCGAGGCCCAGCGGCTTCTCCACGAACAGCGGAACGCCGGCCGCCAGGACGGCGGTCTCGGCCTGACCGTGGGCGAACGGTGGAACGCAGACGTAGACGGCGTCGACCTCCAGTGCCAGCAGATCGTCGACGCTCTGCTCGACGGTGGCGCCGGCCTGGTCGGCGAGGGCGCGGGCGGCCTCCGGATTCGGATCGACGACGCCCGCGATCGCTACGTCCGGGAACTCGGCGAGAACGGTGGCGTGTCTGGTCGCCACCCCACCGGCTCCGACGAAGCCGACGCGGTACCGGGTTGTGCTCATGCGGTCCTCCCGTTGTGCTCGGCCGATCGGTTCCCACTGACCACTGTCCGAAACGTGCTCCGTTTTGCCCGTTTAGGCAACGGAACGTGCAGAAAGCATGTCTTACGGTTCCAGAAACCTAGGCGGGGCCGTGTTTCAGCAGATGAAAACGGGGCGATGGCCAGATGGGCCTGGGAGGTGCCGATGTCGACGCTTACCGTCCTGATGAACGCGGGGCCCTGGTTACCCGTACCGCCGAACGGATACGGCGGAATCGAGAACGTGATCGCCACGCTGATCCCGGAGCTCCGCCGCCGCGGCGTGCGGGTCGTTCTGGCGACCGTGGGAACCAGCGTGCTGCCGGTGGACGACACGATCGTGACGTTCCACGACGGGCAATTCGCCCAACTGCAGCAGCCGTACAACCGCGCCGCGGGGATCGCCGCGGCCCATATGCACCAGGTCGCGGTGGAGCTGGCGCGGCGTCCGGAGATCGATGTGGTGCACGACCACGTAGAGGCCTGGGGGCCGGTGGTGCTGGCCGCCGGTTCGCACGTGCCGGTGCTGCACACGCTGCACTGGGATCTGGCGAAGCACCCGGAGCTGTACGGACGCTTCGACGGGGGCGGCCGGGTGTTCGTCAACGGGGTCTCCTCGTCGCAGATGGACCGAGCGCCGGACGCACTGCGGGCCCACAGCGTCGGCCACGTGTACCTGGCCACCCCGCTCGCGGACGGCGCCGACCGGCGTCCGACCGCGACGAAGGGCGACCACAGCGTCGTGCTCGGCCGGATCACGCACTTCAAGGGTCAGCACCTCGCCGCTCGCCTGGCACACCGGCTCGGGGAGCGGTTGGTGCTGGCCGGTCCGGTTGGTCCGTACCGGAACCCGGCGGATCTGTACGCCGCTCTGAACGAGCCGGAGGGCATCGCTCTGTCCTACCCGGACGTTCGGTACTGGCTGGAGCAGGTCGAGCCGCATGTGGACGGCGAGCGGGTGCAGTGGATAGGCACCGTCGCCGGAGCGGAGCGCGATGAGCTCGTGGCCACCGCACGCGCGGTGCTGTTCCCCCTGCTGTGGGAGGAGCCTGGCGGAACCGCCGTCGTCGAGTCGCTGGCCCTGGGAACTCCGGTGATCGGGCTGCGCCGCGGCTGCCTGCCGGAGCTGGTCGAGCAGGGCGTCACCGGCCTGCTCGCCGAGGACGAGGAAGGCCTGGCCGAAGCCTGGCGGCAGGCGGACCTGCTGGACCCCCGTGCGTGCACACGGTCCGCGGCGCGACGGTTCACCCCTGCCCGGGCCGCCGACGCCTACCTGGCGTTGTACGAGCGGATCCAATCGATCCGGCCGCCGCACGGCGACGGCCTCCTCGTCGAGGCGCCGGTGAGCTGACGCCGATCCGCCGGCCGCCTCGTCGGGCGGCCGGCGGAACGGGATCGGGCTCACCGGACGCGTTCGCGCCGGATCGAGTCGGGTTCAGCAGTCCCGGAGCTCGGGAGACTGGTTGAGGAGCTGGCCACGCACCGAGGTGAACTCGCGGTGCTCCGGACCGCCGACCGCGGACGGCCGGAACGCCGCGACCCGGTGGCAGTTCTGGAACGCCAGCGCGACACCGAAGTGACGCTCGAGCCCGCCGCGGATCGCGTCGCTCGCCAGCGCGCGCAGCAGCTGGCCCCGCTCCGCCTCGGTGGGAGGCGGCGTCGCGTCGTCCGCGAACGGGTCGGTGCCGGACTCCAGGTCGGCGATCACGCGGGTGATCGTCGACCAGGCGTAGGGGAGCGACTCCCGGACACAGTCGACGAACTCGGCGTCGCTGACCGCGCCCTGCTCGGCACGCTCGAGCAACGCGGTGGGAACGTTCAGGGACATGGTGGTGCCTCCTCGTGTCGGTACTGCACGGCGTGACTCCCGATAGGCCGGCGGTGGCCCGGACATGAAAATGAATATCATGACTAGCTGTATCCGGGGGGCTGCTCTCCGCGTGTCGCGGTGCCGCGTTCAGTCCGCCGGAACGCCCGGAGTAGTGGACGCCACCCCGGCGAGCAGCAGCACGAGCGCGGGTAGCAGTGGCTCGTCGTCGTGCGGGGGTTGCACCGTCGACCAGTGCGGCGCGCCCGGATGCCCGAGTAGGTCCGCGACGCCGAGTGCCCGATCGCCGTGCTCCGGCCCCAGCTGCTCGGCGACCCAGCGCACGGCGGCGCACGCGTCGGGCTGCGCCGGGCCGTAACGAAGATCCAGCAGGATTCCGAGGGCGACCGCTTCGCCGATCAGCCCGGCGTCGCCGGGGCAGAGGCCGTACTCGATCTCGCGCTCCCGTTCGCGGAGACGCAGCGCGACGTCGGACGCGGGGGCGGCGGCGCGCGTGGAAACGATCTCGGCGACGGCGTCCACGAGCATGCGGTGAGCTTCCGGCTCGAAGTCCGCCGGTGGCTCCGGGAACTCGTCGTCGTCCGCGAACGCGTCGTCGAAGTCTTCGGCGCCTTTTTTGCGGTCGAGCAGCAATTCACCGTTCCGTACCGCGGTGAGCAGCATTGCGTGGAACTCGGTCAGGATTTGTTCTCGTTGATCATCGACCGGAGCCGACGAGGTCATCTCGGGACGGCTCGGTTGGCGCCGCCGAGCGCGGTGCGCACGCGCCCGCCGCTTCGCTTGCTGGCGTTTACGGTGTGAGGGCTTCTTGGCCATTGTTCGACGCGCTCCAATCCGTGGGAACGGGCGTCCTACTTCGATCCCGACCCTAGGAACGGCACGGTCCGGCAGGTCGCTTATCCACAGTCGTCAGCAATTCGGAGTTCCGCTGTGGATATGGACGCATTCGCGGGCCGCACTAACACGGAGTCGCTGCGGGCGGCGTGCGCCTGGCCGGGCCGAAACGGCGATCATTACTCACGCCGGACGTCGAACCGCGTCCGCTCGGCCGAGGACGCGCGCGCCTGTGCTCGGATACCGTCCATCCGCCCTTGTGCTGCGAATCGACGAAGATGGAGCACCACGTTGCGCTTGTTCTCGGCTTTGACTTCGGTGGCCACCGCCGCGGCAGCGGTCGCCATCGCTCTGCTCCCCACCGCACCGGCCAACGCCGCGCCGGTCGTCCAGTTCACCCGGGCCTACTACAACTCACCGGGGACGGACACGCGGACCAATAGCAGTCTGAACGCCGAGTACCTAACGCTGAAGAACACGACGACGTCGACGATCAGCCTTTCCCGGTGGACGGTCCGGGACAAGGCGAATCACGTCTACACGTTCGCGACCAACGTCACGCTGAGGCCGGGCGCCACGCTCTGGCTGCACACCGGCAGGGGGACCAACACCGCGAGCCACCGGTACTGGAACTCGGGCAACTACATCTGGAACAACACCGGCGACACCGCGTACCTGCGGAACGCGAGCGGTACGCAGATCGACACCTGCACGTGGGGCCGGGGCAGCGGTTCGATCGCCTGCTGACCACACTGGAAGCACGGACACCGCCCCGGGAACTCCCCGCCCGGGGCGGTTCGTCATACCCGGGGCGTCGGCGCAGTCGGTGGTGAGCTGGTTGTCGCCGTTTC
>NZ_BAAAYN010000050.1 GCF_039536245.1 Cryptosporangium minutisporangium
CGGCGCTCCCGGCGGTTCGAGCGGGCGCGCGGCGCGTGCGGGGGCGGTGGCGGCGCCGCGGCCCGGTCGCCGCGCCGGTGCCGTACCCCACGAGCACGCTCCCCGATCCGCCCCGCGACTCGGCGCCGGCGGTCGGGCCGGCGCCGGGNCGGTGCCGTACCCCACGAGCACGCTCCCCGATCCGCCCCGCGACTCGGCGCCGGCGGCCGAGCCGGCGCCGGGAGCCGAGCCGGCGCCGGGAGCCGCGGCCACGGCTTCCTCCCCCACCGCGACCGAGAGCAGCGGCTCCCCCACCCGCACGGTGCCGGCCGCCGCGTGCACCGCGGTCACCGTGCCGGCGAACGGCGTTGGGACCTCCACGACGGCCTTCGCGGTCTCCACCTCCACCACGGGCTGGTCCATCCGCACGTGATCGCCCGCGGCGACCAGCCAGCGCACGATCTCGGCTTCGGTCAGCCCTTCGCCCAGGTCGGGCATCCGGAACTGCGCCACCGACGCACTCACAGCTCGTCCTCCCACTGCAGGTCGTCCACGACATCGAGGATCCGGTCGACGCTCGGCAGGTGGAACGCCTCGTACGCCGGTGGCGGGTACGGGATGTCCAGGCCGGTCACCCGCCGCACCGGCGCGGCGAGCGCCGGGAAACACCGCTCGGAGACCCGGGCCGCGATCTCCGACGCGACGCTGGCGAACCCCGGTGCCTCCGCGACGACCACCGCCCGGCCGGTACGCTCGACCGACGCGCACACTCCTGCGTCGTCGAACGGCACGATCGTCCGCACGTCGACGACCTCGATGCTCCGCCCCTCGGTGGCCGCGACCTCCGCCGCGTCCAGCGCCACCGGCACCGACGGCCCGTAGGCGACGAGCGTGACGTCGGTTCCCGGCCGCCGCACGACGGCCTGCCCGGCGGGTGGCACCGCGGCCGACGGATCGAGCTCCTCCTTCGTCCAGTAGAGCTTCTTGGGTTCGAGGAAGACGACCGGATCCGATCCGGCGATCGCCGATCGCAGCAGCCCGTACGCGTCCGCCGCCGTGGCGGGGGTGAAGACCCGCAGGCCGGGCGTGTGCGCGTAGTAGGCCTCGGACGAGTCGCAGTGGTGTTCGACGCCGCCGATCCCGCCGCCGTACGGGACCCGGATGACCAGCGGCAACGTGACCGCCCCCGCGGTCCGGTTCCGCATCTTCGCCACGTGGCTGACGATCTGCTCGAAGGCCGGGTACGCGAACGCGTCGAACTGCATCTCGACGACCGGCCGGAACCCGTTCATCGCCATGCCCACCGCCATTCCGACGATGCCGGACTCGGCCAGCGGGGTGTCGAAGCACCGCTCCGGCCCGAACTCCGCGCTCAGCCCGTCGGTGACCCGGAAGACGCCACCCAGTGGACCGACGTCTTCGCCGAACACCACCACCGTGTCGTCCTCGGCCATCGCGTCCCGCAGTGCCCGGTTGATCGCACCGGCCATCGAGAGCTTCTCCATCAGACCTCCACCTCCCGGCTCAGCTCGTCGAGCACCAGCGCTGCCTGCTCCTCCAACTGCGGGGTCGGCACCGAGTAGACCGAGGCGAACAGACGCGTCGGGTCGGGTGTCCGCCGCTCGGCCGACCCGGTGCGCAGCGCGGTCGCGACCCGCTCGGCCTCGGTGTCGAAGCGGACCTGGGCGTCGTCGTCGAGCAGCCCGGCCCCCCGCAGGTAGGCCGCCAGCCGGGTCAGCGGATCCCGCGCGGCCCAGGTCGCCTCCTCCTCGGGGGATCGGTAGCGGCCGGGGTCGTCGGCGTTGGTGTGCGCCTGAACCCGGTAGGTGTGCGCCTCGATCAGCTGGGGGCCCTCGCCGGCCCGGGCCCGCCGGACCGCCGCGCCGACCACCGCGAGCAGCGCCGCGACGTCGTTCCCGTCGACCCGCTCGCTCGGCATGCCGAAGCCGACGCCCTTGTGGGCCAGCGACGGGGCGGCCGACTGCCGGGACAGCGGCACCGAGATCGCGTACTGGTTGTTCTGCACGAAGAACACGACCGGGGCGGCGAACACCGCGGCGAAGTTCAGGGCCTCGGCGAAGTCGCCCTCGCTGGTGGCGCCGTCGCCGCAGAGCGCGAGGACGACGGTCGGCTCACCGCGCAGCCGGGCCGCGTGGGCGACGCCGACCGCCTGCGTCAGCTGGGTGGCGAGCGGCGTGGCCTGCGGGGCGACGCGGTGCCGGTGCGGGTCGTAACCGCTGTGCCAGTCGCCCCGGAACAGCGTCAGCGTCGCGGCCGGGTCGACGCCCCGCGCGATCACCGCGACCGCGTCCCGGTAGGTCGGGAACAGCCAGTCCTCGGGCGCCAGGACCTGGGCCGCCGCGACCTGGCAGGCCTCCTGTCCGTACGAGGACGGGTAGACGGCCAGCCGGCCCTGCCGGGCCAGCGCGTCCGCCTGCTCGTTGAACCGGCGGCCGATCACGAGGCCGGCGTAGGCCCGGAGGAGGTCGGCCGGGGCGGGGAGCTCCGCCTGGCGCGACCCGGTCGGGATCCCGGACGCGTCGATCAGCGCGACCGGCTCCGCCGAGGGCAGAAAGTGAGCAGGATCACGTGTCATGAACTGATGCTCCTCCCGGCGACAAACGGTGGAGCCTGGGCCGGTGAGGACGAGAAAAGGTCGTTTCTTCGAGGCGATCCGGAGGCCATTCGTCCATCACCGGCAGCGATCCGAGGAGGCCTGCGAGACACATGGCAACGGACCTGGACGACGTCGATCGGCGGATCCTGGCCGCCCTGACCGCGGACGGTCGCCTCTCGATGCGCACGCTCGCCGAACACGTCCACATCTCCCGGGCAAACGCCTACGCGCGGGTCGAGCGGCTCCGGGACACCGGGGTGATCCGGGGCTTCTCCGCGGACGTCGATCCGGTCGCCGTCGGGCTCGGGACCACCGCGTACGTCACCCTCAACCTGAGCCAACACGAGTGGCGGACGCTGCGCGGCCGCCTGCAGGCGCTGCCCGGCGTGATCCACATCGGTCTGGTCGGAGGGGAGTTCGACGTGATCCTGCTGGTACGGACCCGCGACAACGCCGAGCTGCGACGCCTGGTGCTGGACGAGATCCAAGCCATCGACGGCGTCCTGAGCACCCGGACCTGGCTGGTCTTCGAGGAGCTCGAGCCGGTGCCGCGCCAACCCCGGAACGGGTGAGCGACATCCCCCCGGAGACCTGGGCCGTCGCGGCGGCGTACGACGCGTACGTCGGCCGGTGGAGCCGCCCGGTCGCGGCGGAGTTCCTGCGCCGGCTCGCGCTCGCACCCGGCCTGCGCTGGCTCGACGTCGGCTGCGGCACCGGCGCGCTGACCTCCCGAATCCTCGCGCTGACCGACCCGGCAGGCGTGGTCGGTCTCGATCCCTCGGCGCAGTTCCTCGGCACGGCCCGGAGGCAAACCGCGGGCGACCAGGCCCGCTTCCTGGTCGGGGACGCACAGGCGCTCCCGGTCGCCGCGCGCTCGGTGGACGCCGTGGTCAGTGGCTTGGCGCTCAACTTCGTCCCGGACCCCAGGCGCGCGGTGGCCGAGTTCGCCCGGGTCACCGTCGGCGGCGGAACCGTGGCGGCCTACGTCTGGGACTACGCCGACCGCATGACGATGATCCGGACGTTCTGGGACGCCGCGGTGGGCCTCGATCCGGACGCCGCGCCGCAGGACGAAGCGCGACGGTTCCCGCTCTGCCACCCCGAGCCGCTCGGTGCGTTGTGGACCGATGCCGGGCTCGCGGACGTGACGGTCACCCCGATCGACGTCCCGCTGCGATTCGTCTCGTTCGACGACTACTGGGAGCCGTTCCTCGGCGGCCAGGGCCCGGCACCCGGCTACGTACGGACGCTGTCCCCGGAGCGTCGTCGGGCACTCCGGGGCATGCTGGCCGAACAGCTGGGCGCCGGTCCGGTCACGCTGACCGGCGGCGCCTGGACCGTCCGCGGCCGGGTCGGCTGACCGCGGGTGGGCGCCCGGAGCTCAGCGCGCGCGCTTCAGCAGGGTCTTCGGGCCGCCGAGGAGCGCGGCGACCGTCAACGCGCTGCGCGGTTCGAACGGCTGCCGCCAGAGCCCGCCGTGTGCGGCGTCGCAGAACACGCTCTCCGGGTGGGCGTCGGCGGGTGCCTGCGGCCGGAACGTGTCGGCCACCAGCTTGGCCGCGGCGAGCGCGCGGGCCGTCTCCGGGCGGAAGATCTCGACGCCGAAGAGCCCCGCTCCGGCGTAGGCGGCGGCCAGCATGCGGTTCTTCGTCACCGAGCGCGTCCACGAGGCCGGGGCGACCGTGCTGGAGACCCGGCGCCCGGCGTGGTTCGCCGCCACCGCGCGCCACCGCTGCACCCGCTTGGCCAGCGCGTAGTTCGGCCCCTGGATGTCGACGAGTGTGTCCGAGAGTCCCCAGGTGCGGCCGGTGTCGTCGACGTAGGTCTCCTCGTAGGCGGGCTGGAACAGGCGCCGTCCGGTCGCCACCGCGGCGGCGCGGTGGGCCGGCCCGTTCCATCGCCGCGACCGTCCGCGGTCGCGCGCCTGCGCCACCGCGTCGGCCGGCACCAGGAAGCTGTCGGTCGGGGTGTGCAGGTAGGCGAGGACCGCGTCCGGCCGTGCGGTCGTCAGCGTGTGGGCCAGCACGTCGGCGGCGACGGTGATCTCTACGTGCGTGGCGCCGTCGGCGTAGGCGTGACCGGCGAGCACCGGCACCGCGTCGTCGCGCAGGCGCGCGGTGAGCCAGCCGGACAGCTCGGCGACCTGGGCCCCGACGTCGACGCCGGACGCGCCGCTCGTGGCGTCCACCGGGAACGTGAGCGTTCCGGCCGACGCGAGCCCGCGGATGCGATCCCACACCCGCTCCCCCGGGACGTCGATCGCGACCACGTGAGCGCCCCAGCGCAGTAGGCACTCCAGCGGGCCAATCTCCGCACCGGCCCCGACCAGGACGACCTCGTGGCCCGGCAGCGACAGTAACTCCGGTGCGTCGAGGACGTGCTGCACCGCCTCGGCGAAGCCCGGCTCGACCACGCCTCGCCGCACCCACTCCCGCAGCTGACGCTCGAGCGCGACGCCGTGCAACGTTTCGCCGTGGTACGGCACCTCCAGCCGGGTCAGCGCGGTGTCCGTGCCGTCGATCCGCTCGGTCCCCAGCGCGGCCGGTGCCGGGTCCGGCGTCTCGCGGAACCAGGTGGCGAGCGACGTCTCGGTGCCGTCCGCCGCGCGGTACACCATCCGGTCCCACGCCGCCTGCAGCCCCTGCTCGGCGATCGCCACCGAGTCCTTGGCGCGCGCGCTCGCTCGCGTGGAGGCGGCGAAGAACTCCAGGTAGCGGCGGCGCCAGTCGGACGCGGCGCGGACCTGCGCGGCGAGCTCGGCGTCGACACCGGCGAGCGAGTCGGCGACGATGTCCGCGCCGGTCCGCGACGAACTCCGCCGACCGTCGACCTCGGGGAACCGGACCCCTCCGCGCTCGTCCGCCATCGGACCTCCTTCGTCGCCTGCTGACAACTCCCAGTCTCGTCATCATCAGGTCGGTGCGCACTAGCGGGGTCGCGCCGTCTCATGGCCGCGTCTCATGGCCGGGATCGACTTGAGTCGATGCCGCCCCGACCAATGCCCGCAGCGGGCGAGGTTCGCGAGCCGATTCGCTGGTGGCATGACCGCGCAGAAGACACCGACTCCGCAGACGCAGGGCCCCGTTCCGGTCGTCTCCCGGGCCCTGGGTCCGGATCTGGCCCGCGGGGTGATGCTGCTCTGCATCGCGCTGGCCAACTCGCACTACTTCCTGCGGGCCCCGTCGGTCCTCGGCGGTTACCCCCAGGGCACCGACGGCCTCGACGCGGCCGTCACCTGGTTCATCGCGACGTTCGTCGACGGACGGGCGTTTCCGATGTTCGGGCTGCTGTTCGGGTACGGGGTCGCCCGGATCGCGGCCAGGCAGGAGCGGCTCGGTCCGCGTGCCGTGCGTCGACTGCTGTGGCGGCGCAGCGCCGGGCTCGTCGTGGTCGGGTTCCTCCACGCGGTGCTGCTCTACGTCGGCGACATCCTGGCGGCCTACGGCGTCCTGCTGTTCTTCGGTGCCTGGCTGGTGCGCTGGCCGGACCGGCGGTTGCTGATCACGGCCGGGGTGTTCTTCGCCCTCGGTGCGCTACCGGGCGACGGCTCGCTGTCGATCAGCGCCGACCCGCCGCACGTCACGATGCTCCCGCCGGACCTGCTCACGATGCTCACCGCCCGGCCGGCGATCTCCGCGTACGTGGCGCTGCTGGGTCCGCTCGGCTTCGCGGCCCCGTTCGCCCTCGGCCTGTGGGCGGGACGGCGGCGCATCCTCGAGCAGCCGGACCGGCACCGGACGCTGCTCCGCGTCACGGCGGCGGTCGGGATCCCCGCCGCGGTGCTCGGGGCCCAGCCGGTCGCGTTGGTCCTCGCCGGCGCGGTCGGCGTGCCGGACCGGCCGACGCTGGAACTGCTGGGCCCGCTGCACGACACGACCGGCGTCCTGGGCGGCTGCGGCTACGCCGCGCTGCTCTGCCTGGTCGCGCTCCGGCTCGACGCCGGTCCTTCCCGGCCACTGGTGGACGCGATCGCGGCCACCGGACAGCGGTCGATGACGTGTTACCTGGCGCAGTCGGTCGTCTGGACGGTCGCGTTCACCCCGTTCCTGCTCGATCTCTCCGGCACGCTGACCGTCGCCTCGACGGCGTTGCTGGCGACGACGACCTGGCTGGCCACCGTCGCCCTCGCCGAGACGATGCGACGCACCGGACACCGTGGACCGTTCGAGGTGCTCCTCCGCCGCGTCACCTACCGGCGCACCGCGCCGGCGCCCTCCGAGGCCGGTGCGCCGGTGCGGCCGGGCGGGTGACGTCAGGCGTCGGCCGCGCGGAGCTCGACGACCATCGCCTGAGCCGGCGCGAGCGTCGGCATCGGCAGCCCGACCGAGCCCAGCACCGCACCGGCCACGACCAACGGCTGCCCGGTCCACGGCGGGGCGACCCGCGCGGTGAACCGCGGCTCGCCGAGCTCGGACACCACGCGGACGACGTACTTCCGGTCGGGCGCGAGGCCGGGCAGCGGCACCCGGCCCGCCTGCGTCGCCGCCGACGTGCTGGTACGGGACCAGACGAACACCGCGTGGCTCCGCTCGGCGTCCACGATGCCGGTGACCGTGGTGTGCGGGTCGGCGAGGTCGGCGTGGACGACGGTGCCGGACGCGATCAGCGGCCGGATGTTCTTGTGGAACTCGATCCACGACCGCAGCACCGCGAGCTCGTCCGGGCTGCGTTCGTTGAGGTTCCACTCGACGCCGACGTGGCCGAGGAGCGCGGTCGCCAGGCGGAGCGGCAGGTCGGTGACCCGGCCGGTGGTGTGCGAGCGGGGCGCGCCCACGTGCATGCCGACCAGCTCGGGCGGCAGTAGCTGCATCGTCCAGCGGTCGATCATCACCCGCTCCACCGGGTCGATGCAGTCCGAGGCCCAGACCCGGTCCGTCCGCGCGAGGATGCCCAGGTCCACCCGGCCGCCCCCGGACGAGCACGACTCGATCTCCAGGCCCGGGTGGCGCTCCCGCAGCCGGTCGAGGAGCGCGTAGACCGCCCGTGTCTGCGCGGCCACGCCGGGCCTGCCGTCGACCCGCGAGACCGCCTCGTGCAGCTCCCGGTTGTGGTCCCACTTCAGGTAGGCGATGTCGTACTCGGTCACCAGGTCGCTGATCGACCGCAGCAGGTACTCGAACGCGTCCGGGTGGGCGACGTTGAGCACGTGCTGGTGCCGGGACGCGGGGCCGACGCCCGGCGCCGGTGCGAGCAGCCAGTCGGGGTGCGTCCGGGCCAGCTCGGAGTCGAGGTTGACCATCTCGGGCTCGAACCACAGGCCGAACTCCAGGCCGCGTGCCCGGACGTGGTCGACCAGCGGCCGCAGGCCCTCCGGCCAGATCACCCGGTCGACGGTCCAGTCGCCGAGCCCGGCCGAGTCGTTCCGGCGACCGACGAACCAGCCGTCGTCGAGCACGAACCGTTCGACGCCGACCTCGGCGGCGCGGTCGACGAGCTGCAGCAGCGGCTCCAGCCGGTGGTCGAAGTAGACCGCCTCCCAGGTGTTGACGATGACCGGGCGCGGACGCGCCGGGTGCACGGCGCGGGCCCGGAGGTGGCGGTGGAACCGATCGGCGATCCCGTCGGCGCCCCGGTCGGACCAGGCGAAGTACGCGGTCGGGGTCCGGTACTCCTCCCCCGGCAGCAACCGGATCTCACCGGCGCGCAGCAGCTCGCCGCCGCCGAGCACCGCGCGGTACGTACCCGCGCCCTCGGGGAGGCGCTCGACCAGCCACGACGTGTCGCCGCTCCAGGCCACGTGCAGCGCCCACACCTCACCCGACCGGTTCGCGAAGCCCGCGGTGCCGACCATCTGCACGTGCGGCGAGTCCGCCCCCGGCTTGCCGCGCCGGACGTCGCGCCGGTGGGCGCCGTCGACGACGGGCAGCCGCTGGGGCTGCCGTTCCCGGGCCCACCGGCCGGTGAAGTCGAGGATCTCGGTGGCCCGCGCCGGCAGCGGCAGCAGCGCCAGCACACCGCCGACGTCGAAGGGCTGCGCCGCGTCGGCGTCGTCGGTCGGGCGCCGCACCGTGTGCCGGACCAGCACCAGACCTTCCGGGGTCAGCTCCACGACCAGCCCGATCTCCAGGCCGGTGACGTCGTCGACCAGGTCTGCTTCGAGCGTGCCGCCGCCCGCCGGAGCCTCGGTCACCCGCACCGGAGCCGCGAGCCACGGGCGCGGCGTCGTCCGGCTGCCGGCGAGATGGCCGGCGAAACCGGGCGTACCGGACCACATGTCCCGCTCGGTCGGGAGCAGCGTCAGCCGGCGCGGATCGTCGGGCGCGTTGTTCGGTACCTCGGTCAGGTCCGTGGCGCGCAGGGCCTCGAGGTCCGCAGCGTCCAGGTCACCCAGGTCGGCGCCCCAGTGCAGCACCGACGGCACCGGCCCGGTCACGTCCAGGACGAGCGAGACGCCGGCGGCGCGGAGATGCACGGGGAGTTCCTGCGGTGACATCGACACTCTCCCAAGGTCAGTTGGGGCCACGCTATCGCGGTGGTTAACCCGACTCCGAGGCCTAAACGGGCACGTACCGTATCCCACGCCGAGAACCGCGGTGCGCACCGCCCGCCCGGGTCCGCCGACCGCTCAGGACCGGACGGCGTAGCGCTGCACCGTGACCCCGCAGGAGTACGCGGTCGCGTGCACCAGGTGGTAGGTGCGCCGCTTCCCGTCCGCCGGGAAGACCGGCAGGCCGTCTCCCAGCGCCGTCGGGTTGACCAGCAGGTGCACCTCGTCAACGAGGTCCTCGCGCAGCAACGACTGCACGAACTCCGAACCGCCCCACGCGATCAGGTCGGTCTTCGCCGCACGCTTGAGCGCGTGGACCTCCTCGCTTAGCGGACGAGTGGCGTAGCGAGTGTTCGGCCAGCCGATGTCGCCGCCACCGGACCGGGAGAAAGCCACCTTGTCGGCGTCGACGATCGACTGGGCGAACCTCTGTTGGGGGTTGCCCTTCTGCTGGGCCACCTCGTGCCAGTGGTCGAGGAAGCCGGGCCCGACCGCCATCTTGCCGCTGAGCAACGCGACGCGGCAGGAGCTGAGGAGCTGCTCGTGGTAGGCCCGGAGTTGTGGATCCCATGGCCACTCCTGTTGCCAGTGCCACAGCAGCCATTCCAGGTCGCCGTCCGGCGCTCCCATGTAGCCGTCGAGGGACACCTGGGTCTGCAGGATCAGCTTCGTCATCCCTTGCGCGTCCCCCTCGTTCGCCGCGGGGAAACCGCGGATCTCGCTCGCTGCGAGGCCCGGCCGGCGGCCTAAGCTCCGGCGCATGCAGCAGCGAGCGCGGGTGACGCTGGACCGCGTGGTGCGGGCCGGCGTCGACCTGGCCGACGAGACGGGCTTCGACCAGGTGACGCTCTCGGCGATCGCCCGGCGCCTCCAGGTGACGGTGGCGAGTCTCTACGGGCACGTGCGGAGCTCGCAGGACCTCAAGACGCGGATCGCATTGTTCGCCCTGGAAGAGCTGGCCGACCGGGGTGCGGCGGCGCTGGCCGGGCGGGCGGGCAAGGACGCCCTGGACGCGCTCTCCGGCGTCTACCGCGACTACGCCCGCGAGTTCCCCGGCCGGTACGACGCGGCCCGGATGCGGCTGGATTCGGAGACGGCCGCCGCCAGCGCGGGTCCCCGCCTCGCCGAGCTGACCCGGGCGGTGTTGCGCGGGTACGACCTCGGCGAGCCGGACCGGACGCACGCGGTCCGGCTGCTGGGCAGCGTCTTCCACGGTTACGTGAGCCTGGAGCTGGCCGGCGGGTTCGACCACAGCGCCCCCGGCCCCGAGCAGACCTGGCCGCGAATCCTCGACGCGCTCGACGCCCTCCTCCACCACTGGCCTGCGGAGTAAGCCTGCGCGTCCTCGTCCGCTCCCGCGACACCTACTGAGGGCCGCCGGGGTCAGGGCGCCGGGTGGTTGCCGCCCACTCGGGGCGACGCACGTAGTGGCTGTCGTGGTTTCGGTGCGGCCGGTGCGGTCGTTGTCGCCCATTCCGGGCGGCACACGCAGTGGTTGTCGCCCATTCCGGGCGGCGCGCACCATGGTTGTCGCCCATTCCGGGCGGCGCGCGCACTGGTTGTCGCGCTATCCGGACCATGGCACGGGAAGCGCGACAGCCATCTCGGGGGCATCCGGATTCGGCGACAACCAATCCCCCCGACAGCGGGTCGGTCAGGCGCCGCAGAGGGCGCGGCCGAGGCGGCCGAGCGTCGTGGACAACTCTTCGACCGTCCGCCGGTCGACCTGGGTCCACTGCCGCAGCTGTTCGGCCGAGAGCACCGCGAGCAGCGCCTCGGCACGCGTGCGGGGGTCCGGGGCGCCCGCGTCGGTCAGCAGCACCTCCACGTGCAGCCGCCAGAACCCGTAGACCGGCTTGGCCAGGCGCCCGCCCGGTGTGCCGGTCTCCGACAGCAGCACCAGGTCCAGCGACCGGACGGTGTGCTCCACATAGGCCGCGACGAACGCGACGAGCCGCTCCTCCCCGGGCGCTCCGGGGCCGAGCGGCGGCGGGCCGTGGAGCAGCCGCTCGTGCAGTTGGCGTCCGCGGTCGTCGAGTAGCGCGCCGGCCAGCCCGGCCTTGTCGACGAAGCGGCGGTAGACCGTGCCCTTGCCGACCCCGGCCGCGGCGGCCACGTCGTCCATGTTCAGGCCCGCGATCCCCCGCTCGGCGTGCAGGCGGGCGGCGGCGTCCAGCACTCGTCGCCGGTTCCGGGCGGCGTCCGCACGCTCGGGCACGGGAGCGCCGAGCACCGGCAGATCCCGCCGCCCCGTTGCAGAACCGGACTTGAGTCCGCTAATGTCGTCCATATCCGGACTCTAGTCCGGTTACGCGTCACCTCGCTATTCGGGAGCACCTCATGAACGTCCTCGTCCTCGGCGCCACCGGCTACATCGGCTCGGCGGTCGTCGACCGGCTGGTTCACGCCGGTCACCGCGTCACCGCCGTCTCCCGCTCGGCCGCTGGCGCCGCGCTGCCGACCGGCGTCGTCGCCGTCCCCGGCGACCTGCAGGACCCGCAGGCCATCGCCGCGCTGGTCACGGACGACATCGACGCGGTCGTGCACACCGCGGCCCCGCTCGGTGAGGCCGAGCTACCGCTGATCGACGCGCTGGCCGACGCGCTCGCGGGCAGCGGCCGTCCGCTGCTGTGGACCAGCGGCGTCTGGGTACTGGGCCGGACCGGTGACACGCCTGCCGACGAGGACTCGCCGGTGGCGCCGATCGCCATCACCGGCCCCCGGGCCCGGATCGAAGCCCGGGTGCTCGCGGCGGCCGAGCGGGACGTCCGCGCCGTCGTCGTGCGGCCGGGCGTCGTCCACGGGCGGGGCGTGGGCATCCCGGCGATGCTCGTCGACTGGGCCCGGACGCTGGGCCACGGCCGCTGGGTCGGCGGGGCCACCAGCCCGCGCTGGCCGCTGGTCGACGTCGAGGACCTCGCCGAGCTCTACGTCCTGGCCAGCACCGGCGCGAGCGCCGGAACCGTCCTGCACGGCATCGCCGAGCCGGGTGTCCCGGCGGAGGCGCTGGCCCGCGCGGCGGCCACCGGGGCGGGCGTCGAGCCGACCGCGGTGGCGTGGCCCGAGGCGGAGGCGGCCGCCGACCTCGGTGCGCCGTTCGCCGAGGCGCTCGGACTCGACCAGGTGGTGACCGCGGAGCGCGCCCGGGCGTTGGGCTGGGTGCCGACCCGGCCGTCCGCGGTGGACGACCTGGCCACCGGCTCGTACGCGCGGGTGACCGCGTAGACCGGAATCACCCGGTCCGGCCGGAGAACCGCGTCCGGTCAGCCGACGTCGGGCAGCCCGAGGAGGTCGGACAGGGCCGTCCGGCCGCTCGGGGTGAGCCGCACGGCCCGCCCGGAGCCGATCCGGGCCACCCACCCGTGGGCGAAGAACGCCTCGCACACCCGGGCGCCGGCCACGCCCGCGACGTGCTCGCGCCGCTCGGTCCAGTCCAGACAGCCGCGGGCGAGTGGACGGCGGCCGGAGCGCAGAGCGGCCGGGTCCACGCCGAGGGTCCCGGTCAGCCAGGCGGCCCCGGCGGGGGTGAGCGCGAACCCCGCGGCCCGGTCCAGCAGTCCCGACGTCTCCATCGCGTCGGTCACCGCGACGCCCAGGCGTCCGGCGAGGTGGTCGTAGCAGGTGCGGCCGCGGCGCAGCGCGGCGTCCGCGGTGACCGCCCGCAGGCCGCGCACCGGAGTGGCACGGGGTTCGACCCGCGCGGCAAGGTCCTCCAGCAGGTAGGCGACGGACGGATCGGCGAGCTGGACGTACCGGTGGCGTCCCTGCCGTCGCTCGGCGAGGAGGCCGCCGCCGACCAGGCGGTGCAGGTGCTCGGTCGCGGTGGAGCGGGCCACGCCGGTGTGGGCCGCCAGCTCCGCCGCGGTCCACGCGCGGCCGTCGAGCAGCGCGAGGCAGATCGCGGCCCGGGTCTCGTCGGCGAGCAGCGTCACGAAGGACGCGAGGTCGCGGGCGGTGGTCACCGCTTCATTCTGTGCCGTCCACGGTTCGGCGGGCACCGAACGGTCGTGGCCCTAGCGTCGGCGGCATGCAGCAGATCCGGAGCAGCGACGCCGCTGCCGTACTCACCGATCCGACCTTCGTGGTACCGCCCGTCGCCGCCGCGACCAGCGGTGTCGCCTGGCTGCGCGCCACCGTCGCCCGGTTCGGCACCGGGGACGCCCACGCTCGGCGGCGGGCACTGGCCGTCGCGCTGCTGGCGGCGATCCCGCCGGAGTCGCTCCGCGACGCCGCGGCGGACCACCCGGTGGCGGCGCGGACACCGGCGCTCGGCATCGACGCCCCGGTCGTCGCCCTGGTGGAGGACGTCGCGCAGGCCTACCAGCCGAGCACCGGGGACGAGGGGCGGGCCGACGCGGCCGTCGAGCGGCTGGTGACGCTCTGCGGCGGCGTCCGTGACGAGACGACCGCCGCGCGCATCGGGCTGCTCGTGCAGGCGTGCCGGGCCACCGCGGACCTGATCGACCGGTGCCGATCCGCCCCCATCGACGAGGTCCTGCGCGACCGGCCGCCGGCGCCGACGACGAAGCGGCAGGCGCTCGTCGCGGCCCGGGTCGGCGACGTAACGATCGAGGCAGGCGAGGTCGTCGCCGTGCCGCTCGCCGGGGACCTGGCGTTCGGCGCCGGCCCACACCGCTGCCCCGGCCGCGCCCACGCACTCGCCCTGGTCGAGGGAGCCCTCGGCGCCGACGGGGGCGCAGGCTAGCCGGTGGTCTGCGGGGCCAGCCGGAGAAGACGCTGCTGGGAGACCGATCGCGGCTCGGTCGTGAACGTGACCAGCCACTGGTCCGGCTCACCGGCCGACTTCATCACGTCGATGGACGCGACGATCTCCCCGGCCCGCGGGTGACGCAGCCGGGTGACGAGCGGCGCCCAGTCCGCGACGTGATGCTCCGCCCAGACGCGCCGGAAGTCGGCACTCTCGGCGACGAGTGACGAGACCAGCGCGTCGACGGCCGGGTCGTGCGGGTAGCGGCCCAGGCACAGCCGCAGGTACGCCGCGTGCTGCCGGGCCAGCCGCTCGCGGTCCTCCCCCTCGACCAACGACCGGAACGGCCCGTCCAGGAACACCTGGTGCGGCCAGGTCCGGCGGTCGGGTGGCAGCGCGTCGAGGTCGCCGAAGAGCGCATCGGCGAGGTCGTTGCGGGCGAGGATCGTGCCGAGCCGGGAGTGCACGAACGCCGGTGCGTGCGCCATGCCCTCGATCAGACAGAGCAGATCGGTGCGCACCTGCTCCGGGCCGGGCTCGCCGGTCGGCCGCGGCGGCTGGACCAGGTTGCCCAGGTGCTCCCGCTCGTCGGCGGTGAGCCGGAGCACCCGCGCGACCGCGTCGAGGACCTCGCCGGACACGCTTCCCGCGTGGCCCTGCTCCAGCCGGGTGTAGTGGGTGACGCTGACGCCGGCGAGCTGGGCCAGCTCTTCCCGGCGCAGGCCCGGGACGCGCCGACGCTCGCCGTAGCGGGGCAAGCCGAGGGCCTCCGGGTGTAACCGGGCCCGCCGCGACCGCAAGAACGTGCTCAACTCCGCACGAGTGTCCACCGGACCAAGGGTAGCCACGGCGTGGGTACCCAACGCACGGTCCTGGCTGCGAACGGACGCCGATCGCAGGCTGGTCGGCATGACGACACAGCACACCGCACCCGAGTCCCGCGCGGACGGCCGGAATGCCCCGCTCACCGGCCGGGAGCTCCGGCTCGCCGGCCGCCCGGTCGGCGAACCCGGCCTCGAGCACTTCGACCTCGTCGACGTCGACGTTCCGGCCCTCGCCGACGGGCAGATCCTCGTCCGCAACACGTGGATGTCGGTCGACCCGTACATGCGGGGCCGGATGAACGACGTCCCGTCCTACCTCCCGCCGTTCCGCGTCGGCGGTCCGCTGGAGGGCAGCGCGGTCGGCGAGGTCGTCGAGTCCCGGTCACCGTCGATCCCGATCGGCGCGACCGTCACCCACTTCTTCGGGTGGCGGGACTACGCGGTGGTCGACGCCGGCGCCGCGACCGTCGTCGACCTCGCGCTCGCTCCCCCGCAGGCCTACCTCAGCGCGCTCGGCACGACCGGGCTCACCGCCTACGCCGCGCTGACCGAGGTCGCACCGGTCCGGCCCTGCGACACCGTGTTCGTCTCCGGCGCCGCCGGCGCGGTCGGGAGCGTCGCCGGCCAGGTCGCCCGCCACCTCGGCGCGGGCACGGTGATCGGCTCGGCCGGCGGTCCGGAGAAGGCGCGGAAGCTGACCGCGGACTTCGGCTTCGACGTCGCGCTCGACTACCGGTCCGGCCCGATCGCCGAGCAGCTCCACCGGGCCGCCCCCGACGGCATCGACGTCTACCTCGACAACGTCGGCGGTGACCACCTGGTCGCCGCGATCGACGCCGCCCGGATCGGTGCGCGGTTCGCCCTGGTCGGCGCGATCAGCGGCTACAACGCGACCGAGCCGGTACCCGGTCCGCCGAACCTGTTCCGGACGTACTGGCGGGAGGTGACGCTGCGCGGCATGCTCGTCACCTCCTACCTGCACACGTTCCCGGAGTGGATCGGGCTGGCCGCAGGCTGGCTGCGGGACGGGACGCTGCGGACCGAGGAGACCGTGGTCGACGGCCTGGACCAGGCGCCGGCGGCGTTCCTCGGCGTCCTCCGCGGCGCGAACACCGGCAAGATGCTGGTGCGACTCGCGGACAACCCGCCCTCTTGATCGATTCCCGTACCTAATCCCGTGCGCTACCGTGCTTAACGGCGATTGAGTACCGGTGAGGAAGAACAGTGCGACTGAGTGACTTGCAGGCGATCACCCACGAAGACCTGTTGATCACCCGGTTGGGGCCACGGACCGTGGAGACGCCGTTACAGGAACTTCTCGGGAACCGGCAGGAATCGGTGCATTACGTCACCGAGACCGACCGGGTCCTGGTGGACGACACCCTGGGCATGGCGAAGAACCGGGGAGTCGACGCCGCCGACCTTCCCGCGTTCAACCCCGGCGGGCCACGGCGCCAGCTGTTCTTCGACCCGTCCGAGGTCACCGCCGCGATCGTCACCTGCGGCGGGCTGTGCCCGGGTCTGAACAACGTCATCCGGGCACTGGTGCTGCACCTGCGGCACGCGTACGGCTGCCGTGACGTCCTCGGGTTCCGGAACGGCTACCAAGGGCTGGCCGACGGATCGGAGCCGCTGCGGCTCACCCCGGACCTGGTCCGCGACATCCACACCCGTGGCGGCACGATCCTGGGCACGTCCCGGGGCAGCCAAGACCCGGCGACGATGATCGACACGCTCGTGGCCCACAAGGTCAACGCGCTGTTCGTCGTCGGCGGCGACGGCACGCTGCGCGGCGCGCAGATGCTCGCCGCCGAGGCGGCCCGCCGCGGCCTCCCGATCGCCGTCGTCGGCGTCCCGAAGACGATCGACAACGACATCCCGTGGATCGACCACAGCTTCGGCTTCCAGACGGCCTACGCCCGGGCCGCCGAGTCGATCCAGGCCGCGCACACCGAGGCCAGCTCCGGCGTGAACGGCATCGGGCTGGTCAAGCTGATGGGCCGGCACTCCGGCTTCATCGCCGCCCACGCGACGCTGGTCGCCCAGGGCGTGGACTTCACGCTCATCCCCGAGGTGCCGTTCACGCTCGACGGGCTGCTCGACGGCGTCCGGAAGAAGCTGGCGAACCAGGGACACGCGGTGGTCGTGGTCGCCGAGGGCGCGGGGCAGGATCTCCTGCCTCCGTCCACCGCCACCGACCCGTCCGGCAACCGCAAGCTCGGCGACATCGGCGCGTTCCTGCGCGAGCAGCTCACCGAGGGGTTGAGCGACCTGCCGCTGTCGCTGCGCTACATCGACCCCGGGTACGCGATCCGGTCGGTGCCGGCCAACGCGTTCGACGCGGTGTACTGCACCCGGTTGGCGCAGGCGGCCACGCACGCGGCGATGGCCGGCTTCACGTCGGTGATGGTGGGCAGCCGTCGCGGCCGGTTCATCAACTTGCCGATAGCGCTGGCCACGGCGACCAGCAACCATGTCGACCCGCACGGCGACCTCTGGATGGCGGTCCTGGAGACGACCGGCCAGCCGCTCTCACTCTGACGACGGGCCGGGGGACGACGCCCGGGCCCCGCGTCAGTAGTGGCCGTTGTTCTGGAAGTAGTTCCACGCCCCGCACGGGGTGTCGTACCGGTTCTTGATGTAGCCGAGCCCCCAGCGGATCTGCGTCGCCGGGTTCGTCCGCCAGTCGTCGGCGACCGAGGACATCTTGTCGCCGGGCAGCGCCTGCGGAATGCCGTACGCGCCCGACGACGGGTTCTCGGCGTCGAACCGCCAGCCGCTCTCCTTCATCCAGAGCTTTTCCAGGCAGGTCATCTCGCTGGTCGGGAAGCCGTACTCGGAGAGCAGCGCACACCCGGTGTTCTTCGCACCGGAGTACGTTCCACAGTCGACCGGTGCGGTCGGCACCGGAGCGCCGCTCGTTCCTTCTTCCTCGGCGCGGGTTTCGCGGGCCTCCGCGGCCCGCTCGGCGGTCTCGGCCGCCGCCTGCTGGGCAGACGCGGCCTTGTCGGCCGCGCGGTTCCGGGCAGCGGCCAGGGTCTCCTCCCGCTGGCGCGCGAGCGCGGCGGCGTCCTCCTGGTCCTCGGCGCGGGTGCCCGGGGTCGCGACCCGGCCCGGGGTGTCGGCCTGGACCTCGTTCTCGACCTGGACCGTGTCCGGGTCGGTGTCCCGGAGGACGGTGACCGTCACGCCGACCACGACGACGAGCACCAGCAGGACGACGGCGGCGATCCGGAGCGGTAAGTGCGTGACCGGCCGCACGTGCTTGCCGCGGCCGGGACGGCGCACGGGCACCGCGGGGTCGGCGCCCTCAGGGGTGGGGGACATGCTCGGCGCGGTATGTCCGGTGGGGGCGGCGAACGCCGGAGACTCCGGACCGCCGACGGGTGGTGCGCTGGTCACCGCCGCCAACTGCGCGGTGGCATCGGCGGCGCCGGTCTCCGCGACCGGACGCAGCCGCGCGGTCTCGTCCGCGACCGGACCGACCGAACCGTCCGAACCCGACGGATCGCGGTAGGTCATGGGCGCCCGACCGCCCGTAACGAGCGTCCCGGCACCGCAGATCCGGTCGGCAGTACGTCTGTGCCCGACATGGCGCACCTTTCGCGTCCGGCGCGCGTCAGCACTCCGACCCCGGGATTCGTCCGGCGTCACTCGCGCGCACCGCGCGACGGTACCGAACTCCGATCACGCGCGGAAACGCCCGTCCCGTCAGTTCGCGGGTCTGCGCGGAAGCCTTCCGCGCTGATTCACGTCGAATCCGCTTCCACGAGCTCCGTGGAAGCGGATTTGACGTATCTGGGCGGAGCGGCGCGAGGAGCGTGCCGAGGTGCCGGACTAGAGGGCTGGGCGCCGATCCGCCCAGGGGGCGGCGGCCTCCAGCTGCCCGGCGAGCCGCAGCAGCTGCGGCTCCGCGCCCAGCCGCCCGACGAACTGGACGCCGATCGGCAACCCGTCCGGCGTCCAGTGCAGCGGCACGGTCATCGCCGGGCGTCCGGTGAGGTTCGCCAGCTGGGTGTACGGAACCCAGCTCAGGTTCTCCGCCACCAGCCGGTCGACGATCCCGGTGTGCCGGAGCAGCCCTGCCGTGCCGGTGGCGAGGAAGAACCGCTGTCCGGCGCGGAGCGGCGCGGGGATGTCGAAGAAACCGATCCGCGGCGGCGGCGTCGCGGTGGTCGGCGTCAGGAGGAGGTCGTAGGACGCGTGGAACGTCGCGAGCCGCCGGGTGTGCTCGTGCCGCCGCTCGATCGCGCGGGCGAACACGACCGGCGACGTCGCCCGGCCGATCGCCGCCATCAGCAGCGTGTCCGGCTCGAACAGCGCGTTCGGCGCACCGGTGACCTTTCGGACGTCCTCCACGGTCTGGGCGCAGGCGACGAACCAGGTCGTGAGGAAGTCCGCGGCGAGCGCACCGTCGTCGACCGGCTGCCGGTCGAGCTCGACGACCTCGTGACCCAGCCCGGTGAGGAGCGCGGCGGCGCCCTGGGCCGCGGCGATCACCTCGGGGTGCGGCGCGGGGTTGATCCCGCTGGCCGTGCAGACCGCGATCCGCAGCCGCCCCGGCTCGCGCCCGACCTCGTCGAGGAGCGGACCGGTGGGCTGCGCCGCCAGGTACGGGGCGTCGTCGGCGGGTCCGACCAGGACGTCGAGCAGAGCGGCGGTGTCGCGCACCGACCGGGAGATGACGCCGTCGGTGGCGGTACCGCCGAGGCCTTCGGCGCGGACCGGACCGGCGGGGACCAGACCGCGGGACGGCTTCAGACCGAACAGGCCGCAGGCGGAGGCGGGGATGCGGATCGAGCCGCCCCCGTCGCTGGCTCCGGCCGCCGGCACGATGCCGGCGGCCACCGCGGCCGCGGCACCGCCGGACGACCCGCCCGGCGTGCGGTCGGTGTTCCAGGGGTTGCGGGCCGGGCCGTGGAGGAGCGGCTCGGTGATGCCCTTGGCGCCGAACTCGGGGGTGTTGGTCTTGCCGAAGATGGCGAGGCCCGCCTCGATGAAGCGCCGCACGACGGTGGAGCTCGTCGTGGCCGACGTCTGCGCCAGCGCCCGGCACCCGTTGCTGGTCGGGTACCCCGCCAGGTCTTGGTGCAGGTCCTTGATCAGGAACGGGACGCCGCCCAGCGGCGGGTTCGCGACCGAAGTCGGTGGCGGCTCGACGTCGGCGACGATCGCGTTGATCTGGGGATTCACCTTCTCGGCCCGGAGCCGGGCAGCGTCGAGCAGCTCGGCCGGGGACACCTCGCCGGCGCGGACCAGCTCGGCGAGACCGACGGCATCGTACGACGCGTACTCGTCCAACCCGGCCGCCTCTCGTCGGTGTGCGAGCGGACAGGATAGCTGCCGGTACCGCCGAGTACCAGACATCGGCGCTCCGCGGCAGCGAGGAGACCGACAGACGCCGTTTAACGGACTTTCTGGTTGTGAATACTTAAAACGGAACATGGCGAGAGGCGGCACCATGGCGGATCACCCGGATCCTTCGCCCAGACACTCGGCGCACGAACGGACCGAGCACGTGCCCCCGTCCGCGTTGCCGCTGCTGGCGAGCAGTGGCCGGGACACCGCGGTCATCCTGCTGGCCACCGCCACCGCGATCTTCCTCGCGCTGGCCGTCGCGCTGAGCCTGATGCTCTGGCGGGCGCGATCCGACGGCAACACGCTCGCGGCCGGCACCGCGTCGGCGTCGCCCAGCACGCCGGACGCGTCCGCCGCGGCGCAGCCGGTGGCACCGGCGCCGTCAGCACCCGCGGCCGTTCCCGGCGAGACGGCCGCGTCCGCCGCGCAGGAGGCGGAGGAGTCGGCGCACGCGGAGGAGTCGGCGCACGCGGAGGAGTCGGCCACCGCCGAGGCGGAGGCGTCCGAGACCGCACAGGCGGAGGCGACCGCCCACGCCACCGAGTCCGCGACGGCCGACCCGGACGCCGCGACGACGGACCACGGCTACCTGCCGGTCACCGGGAAGAACCCGGCCGTCCCCTGGCTGATCGGTAGCGGACTCGGCCTGACGCTCGCCGGGTTCGTGCTGGCCGGCGGCGCGCGGCGCCGGGTCTCGATCGTCTTCCCGACGGGGGACGCCGGCCTGTCCGCCGTCGAGGCGCTGCGCCAGGCACTGGAGGAGCGGGAGCCGCCGAAGTACGCGGATCCGCAGCCCCGGCGGCTCGACCCGGCCGACCAGACCATCCGCCTGCGACGCGTCGCGGAGCGCGCTGCACCCCGGCGCCCCGCCGACTGAGCCCTCTCGGTCGCCGCGGCCGAATGGTCCGACCGGGCCGACCGGCGACCGGCGACCGGCGAGTCAGTCGAAGTCGGTCGGCGCCGTCCGGTCCTGCGCGTGGACGTGCATCCGCACCAGCTGCTCAGCGGTGGTCCGCCCCGTTGACAGCGGCGGAAGCGCGTCGAGCGGAAAGAACCCGACGTCGCTGGTCTCCCCGTCCAGACCCGCCACCGGCACGCCGTCGTCGAGCCGCTCCATGACGAAGAACAGCTTGTAGATGTGCCACGGCCCCGCCGGCGAGTGCCCGTTGTGGACGCTGCCGTCGTGGACGGCGGCCAGCTTCACCGCGCGGACCGCGAGCCCGGCCTCCTCCGCGAACTCACGTTCGGCGGCCGACGCCGGCCGGTCGAGCGCGTCCGCCCAGCCGCCCGGCAGCGTCCAGCGGCCGTCCCGGGCCTCCCGGACCAGCAGCACGCGGCCGTCCTCGAACAGCGCGCCGCGGACGTCCACCTTGGGCGTGGCGTGACCGGCCTCCAGCGCCAGCACCGCCTCGACCTCCGCCGGTACGCCGTCGGAGATCAAGCCCATCAGCTCCGCGGAGAGCGCACGCATCCGGGTGTAGCGGTCCTGGTCGTAGTGGTCGGTGGCGTAGGTGAGCCCGTTCTGGGCCATCGCGGCGAGCTCGATGGCGATTCGGTGCAGCGTCGGGGCGAGCGCGGTGGTCATGGCGCGATCGTCACACGGCGGCGCCCGCTTCCCGGCCGAGAGAAGCGGGCGCCGCTGCGGACTCGGTCGTCTCAGTAGGTGAAGCGAGCCACCAGGCCCTGGAGCTCGGACGACATCTGGGCGAGCTCGGTCGCGGCCGAGCGGGTGTCGTCGACGGTGGCGGTGGTCCGCCGGGTGGCGTCGGAGACCCCGGCGATCGTCGCGGCGATGTTGCCCGCGCCGTCCGCCGCGTCGGTCAGCGTCCGGTTCATCTCCTGCGTGGTCGCGGTCTGCTCCTCGACGGCGGACGCGATCGTCAGCTGGATGTCGTTGATCCGCTCGATGATCGACGAGATCTGATCGATCGCCTCGACCGCACCCGACGTGTCCGACTGGATCGTCTGCACCCGCTGGACGATGTCCTCGGTGGCCTTCGCGGTCTCCTGGGCGAGGTCCTTCACCTCGTTCGCGACCACCGCGAAGCCCTTGCCCGCCTCACCGGCGCGCGCGGCCTCGATCGTCGCGTTCAGCGCCAGCAGGTTGGTCTGCTCCGCGATCGAGGTGATCACCTTGACCACGGTCGCGATCTCGGTGGACGACTCGCCGAGCCGGGCGACGGTCGCGTTGGTGGCCGCGGCGACCTGCACCGCCTGCGCGGCGACCTCACTGGCCTCGGCTGTCGACTGGCTGATGTCCCGGATCGCGGCCCCCATCTCCTGCGACCCCGAGGAGACGACCTGCAGGTTCCCGGAGACGACGTCCGCTGCTGCGGCGACCGCGTCGGCCTGGTTGGACGCCTCGTTCGCCGCCGAGCCGACCGCGCCGGACACCGACGTCAGCCGTTCCGCCGCACCTTGCAGCGTGGTGGCGTTGCCGGCCAGCGACACGATGTCCTGCCGGAGCCGGCCGATGCCGCGGTCGAGCGAGGACGCCATCTGGCCCACCTCGTCCCGGACCGTGACGCCCGAGGTGCGGGTCAGGTCGCCGACGGCGAGACCCTCCGCGACGTGGGCCACCCCGGCAACCGCCTTCCGGACCCGGTTGGCGACCCGCAGGCCGAGGTACAGGCTGAGCACGACGCCGACCACCAGCAAGATCAGGATCGTCCGGGTCGCGGCGGCCGCGTCGTCCTTCGCCTCCTTGATCGCGCTGCGGGCGTCGGCCGTGGCCTTCTCCTGGAGCGCCGCCTGGTCCTCTCCCAGCGCGCCGTAGAGCTCGGCGTACTTGGCGAAGCCGGCGGCCAACGCCGCCGGGTCGGTCGACACGGCACTGGACGTGACGCCGCTCATGAACTCGAGGAAGCCCGCCCAGTCGGCCCTGGTCTTCTCGACCAGCTGCGCTCCGGCGGAGTCGGTCAGGTTCGCCGCCAGCGTGTCGAGCGCGGCGGTGATCTGCTCCTGGTTCGCCGTCATCCCCTCGCGGATCGTGGCGGCCTGCGACGGGTAGAGACGCAGCGCGGAGACGCCGCCGCCGTAGGACTCGATGCTCTTGGCGAACTGCCCGGACGCGCTGAGCACAGTGATGCTGCGGCTCTGCGTGGCCGCCGCCGTGTTGTTGAGGTCGCGCACGGTCTTGATCGCCAACCCGCCGACGATCACGCCGATGACTGTCGCGACCAGCACCGCCGACGCGATCTTCGTCCGCAGTGAGCGGTCGTCAAAGATCGCCCATACCCCGCGCTGTCCGGCCACTACGGTTCCCTTCGATCGACACTGCCTGCCTGTTCGGCCAAAACGAGGCTGATCGGAGAGTTTCAGGCGGTGAAATGTGCGTACCGGGCATCGCACAGGCGTCCGAACCGGGTCGCTACCCTGTCCGCATGCGGGACAGGGCGGCGCACGAGGACGTCGATGGCTGACGCGCAGAACGTGCGGCGGATCGCAATGGCGCTGCCGCACGTCGTCGAGATCGACAGCGAGGGCTTCGACTTCCGGGTCGCCAACAAGGGGTTCGTCTGGTCCTACCCGGAGCGGGCGCCGGGCGGCCCCCGCCGCATCCGCACCGACGTCGCGGTGCTCTTCGTCGGCGACGAGGCGGAGAAGCAGGCGTTGTTGCTCGGCGAGCCCGAACTCTTCTTCACCACCCCCGCCTACGACGGCCTGCCGCTCGTGATGGTGCGGCTGGAGCGCGTCGACGTCGATCGCCTGGAGGAGCTGATCACCGACGCGTGGCGGATGCGCGCCCCGGAGGAACTCGCCGACGATCTGGCGTGAGCGCCGCGGGTCAGCGCTGCGGCCACGCCCCGGGATACCCCGGTGAGGGCTGCGGCGGGAGCTGACCCGCGAACGCGGGCACCCCTGCGCCACCCGTAGCCGCCGCACCGGGCGCGCTCGGCGAACCGCCCGCCTTGCGCTTCACCCACGCGGTGGCCGACTCGCTGCCGACCAGCGCCACCGCCACTGAGAACAGCACCGTCTGCACGAACCCGAGCGCCAGGAACGCCTGCCCCATCGCGTTCAGCGTCGCGTCCTCGTCGAGGTAGAGCTCCATGCTGTCGTAGTAGGTGAGCAGCGCGACCCCGAGCAGGACCGTCGCGGTCACGACGCCCCACCGCCCGAAGAAGAACACCAGCCGCCGCGCCCAGTTCCAGCCGGGCAGCGCGAGCGCGGTCCCGCCCACGAAGACCAGCCCGCCCACCGCGGCGACGACCCCGTAGATCAGCAGCATCGTCGCCTCGTCGTCCACCCCGCCGTAGTACCCGGCCGCGAACGCCTTCGCTCCCGACCGGATCGCCGCCCACACGCCGGCCTGCACGCCGCCCAGCACGATGCCGAACGCGAACAGCACGATCGCGACGATGATCCACCGGCGTCCGGCGGTGAGCGACGGCGCGGGGCGGGCTTCGATCCGGGCGTTCCGGTAACGGCGCGCGTCCGGCAGCACGAGCGCGATCAACGCGCCGAACTGCGCGAGGACGTGCAGGAAGAGGACCACCGCGATCGGCAGATTCATCGCGCGCACTGCGGGGGCGCCGCCGTCGTCGGTGAACGCGGCGATCGCCGTCACCACGAGGACGAACTGCACGAACACCCAGCCCGACACGAGCACCCTGGCCACCGTGTGCGCAGTCGGCTTGCCGTCGGCCGCGACGACGAGGAGCCGGCCGATCGCGACCGGCACCGGCGCCAGGAGGATCAGCGGGTACACCCCGGCGCTGAGTTCGAACTCGCCGTCCTCGCCGGCCCTCACCACCAGCAACGCGAAGTAGGCCAGGTACGCGACGAGACCAGTGGCGGCGGAGACGTAGGACGCGACGACGGCCAGCCGGACCGAGAAGGGCCTCACGGGTAATTCGGACACCCGCAAGTTCTACCGCATCCGCCTCACTGATCACCCTGATAGTAACCATTCGATAGCTACCTATTGACTTTCGATAGGTAGCTAGTGATAGTCGATCCATGATCACAGAGCATCGAGCGGTTGCCGCGCTCCGCGTCTTCCTCGTCGTCCTGTTCGGCATCCTGGTGATGTTTCAGACCTTTTCGCTGCCCGGACAATTCGCGCACATGGCGGAGGAGGACCCGGACTTCGCCTACCTGAGATGGCCGGCGACCGCCGTGTCCGCCTTCTGGCTGCTCTGCGTCCAGGTGGTGATCGTGGCGATCTGGAACCTGCTGACCCGGGTCAAGAACGACCGCATCTTCAGCGAGGACTCGTTCCGGTGGGTGAACGCGATCCTCGGGGCGATCGCCGCCGGCTGGGTCGTCCTGCTGGGCGTTTTCCTCTACGTCGGGTTCAACGCGACGGACCCGGGCCTGCCGCTGGTGCTGTTCCTTCTCCTGGTCGGCGTCGCGATCGTCGGGCTGCTGATGGTCGTCATGCGAGCGCTGCTGCGCCAGGCCACGAACCTGCACAGCGACATGCAAGCGGTGATCTGATGCCCATCGTCGTACGGATCGACGTCGAACTGGCCAAACGCAAGATGAGCGTCGGAGAGTTCGCCGAACGAGTCGGACTCACGCCCGCGAACGTCGCGGTGCTCAAGAACGGGCGGGCCAAAGCCGTCCGGTTCAGCACCCTCGAAGCCATGTGCCGGGTACTCGACTGCCAACCCGGTGACCTCCTCGAATGGGTCGAGGACGGCCAAGCCATCCCGAACGACCCAGCCATTCAGAACGACCCAGCCCTCGACGCCGAAACGGAGCTCTCGTGAAGTTCATCCTGGTCCTGCTCGCGCTTCTGGGGATCGCGATCGGCGCGTTCGGCGTCGTGTACGGCGAAGCCGACGACTCGCCGGGCCTCCAGCTGCTCGGGGTCCTGATCGTCGCCGGCACGCTCGTCTTCGGGATCCGAACCCTCCGTCGCAGCCGCTAGTTTCCTAGAACACGTTCCAGAATGCGGCCGAGCCGGTAACGTCAACGCCCGTGAAATGGACACTGGCAGCGGCGCTGGTGCCGGCCGGCCACCTTCTCGACCTCGCCCGCACGGCCGAAGAAAACGGCTACAACTCCCTGGCCTTACCCGACTCGGTGTTCTACCCCGAGCACGTCTCGGCCAAGTACCCGTACACCAAGGACGGCAGCCGGTTCTGGCCCGCGGAGACGGAGTTCATCGATCCGTTCGTCGCGATCCCGGCGATGGCCGCCGTCACCACCCGCCTGGAGTTCCACACCAACGTCTACAAGCTCCCGCTCCGCGACCCGCTCCTCACCGCCAAGCAGGTCGCGTCGATCGCGGTGATGTCGGACAACCGGTTCGCGCTCGGCGTCGGGCTCTCCTGGATCCCGGAGGAGTTCGCGTTCACCCACACCGAGATGCGCACCCGCGGCGCCCGGACCGACGAGGCCATCGAGATCATCAAAGCGGTGTGCGCCGGTAAAGGGCCGCAGTGGGTGGAGTACCACGGCCGTCACTACGACTTCGACCGGCTGATGATCGCCCCCGCACCCGACCGGCCGGTACCGATCTACGTCGGCGGTCACAGCGAGCCCGCACTGGCCCGCACCGCCCGGATCGGCGACGGCTGGATCTCCGTCAACACGTCCCCGAACAAGATCATCGACGCGTGCGCCCGGCTCGCCGAGCTACGCGCCGAGCACGGCCGGGCCGACCAGCCGTTCGAGATCATCGCCGGTCCGGTCGGCGACGTCAGCCGGGACGACTACCGGCGCCTGGAGGACGCCGGGGTCACCGAGTGCCAGGCCGCGCCCTGGTGGCAGTACGGCGTTCCGCTCGACGACCACGCCGGCCTGATCGACGCGACGCGTCGCTTCGCCGACGAGGTGATCGCCCGCTACTGACGACCCGCCCGGCGCCGGGCGGGTCACTCCCCGCCCGGCTGGTCGGACGCCAGCCGCGACCAGAGTGAGGCCAGGGTGGCGGCACCGGCCAGCAGGACGTCGATCGACACCCGCTCGTCGCTGTCGTGCCACCGGTCCTCGGGCAGCCCGGTGCCGAACAGGATCACCGGGGCGTCCAGCGCGCGGCCCAGCAGCTCGGTCGGGCCACCGCCCGCGTTGCCCATCCGGCCGGGAACCGCTCCGAACCCGTCCTCCATCGCGTCGGCCAGTACCCGGACCGCGGGGTGGTCGTCGGCGATCCGGTACGGCTCCTGGGCGGCCTCCTCGGCCACCGTGAGCTCGTACTCGACGGCGTCGCTGATCGTGTCGGCGACCCAGCGGCGCAGTTGCTCGGCCACGGCCGCGCCGGTTTGGTCGGAGACCGTCCGGAAGCTCAGGCTCGCGGTCGCTTCGGCCGGGATCGCGCCGCGGGGCACTCCGATCGGGTCGCCGCCGATGATGCTGAGGACCTCGACTGCCGGGCGCGCCCAGAGCCGCTCGAGGACCGTGTACCCCTCCTCGCCCGCGATCGCGCGGCTCTCCGTCCGCTGCAGCCAGTCCTCCACCGTGAACGGCAGCGCGGCGTACGCCTCCCGGACCTGCTCGGACGGGTCGGTGACGTCGTCGTAGAAGCCGGGCAGCGCGATCCGACCTTTGTCGTCCAGGAGCTTCGCCAGCAGCTCGGAGAGGGCCAGGATCGGGTTCGGCGCCGGCCCGGAGACCGCGCCGGCGTGGATGTCCCGGAGCGGTCCGAAGACCCGCAGCTGGGCCAGGAGCTGGCCGCGCACGCTGGTGCAGACCGCCGGGTGGTCGGCCCGCCAGAGCATCGTGTCGGAGAAGACGATCAGATCGACGTCGAGGCGCTCGCGGTGCTCCCCGATCAGGCCCTCGAGCTGCGCGCTCCCGGCTTCCTCCTCGCCCTCGACGAGGAACTTGAGGTTGACGGCCGGTGCGTCGCGTCCGGTGGTGGCCAGGTGCGCGCGGATGCCCCAGAGGTGGGCGAGCACCTGTCCCTTGGCGTCGGAGGTGCCGCGGCCGTAGAGGCGGCCGTCGCGCAGCGCGGGTTCGAACGGCGGTGTCTCCTCCCACTCGCCGTCCTTCGCCGCCCGGACGTCGTGGTGGCTGTAGACCAGCACCGTGGGTGCCCCCGGCGCCGCGCACCACTCCGCGTACACCGCAGGAGCGTCCGGCGGGCCCCAGACCTCGGTGAGCGGGAACCCGGTGTCGCGCAGCGCTCCGGCCAGCCAATTCGCGGAGCGGCGCAGGTCGATCTCGTATTCCGGGACTCCGGCGACGGAGCGGAGGCGCACCCAGCCGATCAACTCCTCGATCAAGCGCGCGCGGTGGGCGTCCAGATAGTCCGAAGCGGTGGTCATCCGGGCTCCTGTTCGGTGCGGCGAGGGACCGCCGCGATTCCCACCCCACCGGCACCCAAACGTCACTAACAGCACAGAAGGGCGCGTCTCCCCCTGCAGCTCCGACTACCAGCGGGTAGAGTGAACGGCGGTTCGGACATGAGCCTGGAGTGCCTCGATCGGCGCTCCTCCCTGCCCTCGAGGGAACGGCCGTGTCCATCGACGAACTGCTCCCGCCCGACCGCCCGTTGTCGCTGACGATCCGTGGCCACGAGAGCGTGCCGGTGATCGAGATCCGCGGCGAGCTCGAGGAGCGGAACGCACCCCGCCTTCCGGAGCTGGTCGAACGCGTGCTGCAGGAGTCCGCTCCGCGCCGCGTCGTCCTCGACCTCTCGGGGGTCACGTTCATGACCGCCGCCGGTGTCCGGGCGCTGCTGTTCGCCCGCCGGGCGGTGGAGTCCACCGCGACGCCGCTGGTTCTGTGCGCCCCCTCCCCCATCGCGCGCACGGTCCTTCGGGCGACCGGTGACGTCCGGTACTTCCACATCCAGCGGGATGCACCAGCCGAAGGGTAGGGCCGCACCGCGCACCGAGCATGCGCCAGGATGGTCGCATGGAGCTGACCGAGAACCAGCTGCGCGAGATCACGGCATTGGCCGGGGCGGTGCTCGGCCAGGACGACCTCGTGGGCACTCTGCAGGAGATCACCCGGATCGCGGCCCGGATCGTGCCGGGGACCGACGCCGTCTCGATCACGACGTTCCAGGACGGCCGCCCCACCGCCGTCGCGTTCAGCGACGAGTGGGCGAAAGAGCTCGACGAGCTGCAGTTCGACGAGCGCGAAGGCCCCTGTCTCGACGCGACCCGCACCGGCAACCTCTTCCGCATGCAGGACCTGGAAGCGGACACGCGCTGGCCCGCCTACACCGAGCGGGCGACCCGCCACGGCGCCCGGAGCGCGGTGTCGATCCCGCTGCACTCCGAGGTCGGGAACTTTGGCGCGATGAACCTCTACTCCCGGACGCCGGACGCGTTCACCGGTGAGGCCGTCGCGCTCGCCCAGGTCCTCGCCGGCCAGGCCGGCCACGCCAGCCTGGTCGCCGCCGCGTTCTTCCGCCACCGCGACCTCGCCGAGCAGCTGCGCGAGGCGATCCGCTCCCGCAGCGTCATCGACCAGGCGATGGGGGTGCTGATGGCGCAGCGCAAGATCACCGCGGACGCCGCGTTCGGGCTGCTCCGGGACGCTTCCCAGCACCGGAACGTCAAGCTTCGCCTGGTGGCGCAGGAGGTCGTCGACACCGGCACGCTGCCCGGCCGCGGCTGATCGCCGGTCGCGCCGACCGTTCGGTCAGAGCGCGGCTTCGATCTCGCTCCGCGTCCGGACCGGATCGGGCCCGGCCGGTCGGGTGACCGCGACCGGTGCCGCGAGCGGCACGGTGCCCGCCGCGACCCGGGCCTGCGCCTCCCGGAATTCGCGTAACGGACCGGTCGCCCGGTGCAGGCCGTTGACCGCCAGCCACAACGACGTCCGGCGGGCGTGGAGCGTCGCCCGGTTGGGCGGCTGGTACAGCGCCAGCTTCTGGGCCCAGCGCGGGAGCATGTCGCGGGCCGCCCAGTCCATGAACGCGCTCCCGGGCTGCCACGGCGGCACGGTGCTGTCCCGGAGGTTCGGTCCGGTGCCGAAGGCTTTGATCGGCGTGAGCGCCAGCTTCGGCAGGTAGGACTCCAGGCACTCGGCCACCTCGGCCTTGGTGGCCGGCAGCTCGGTGCCGCCGAGCGCTTCGCCGACCCGGACGAACTCGCCGTAGTAGCGGTCGAGAGCCGGGCCGCGGAGCGGGCTGCGGTGGTAACGCTCGTGCGCGGTCGCCAAGCCCCAGACGACCGTGGCGTAGTTCCAGCGCAGCCAGTCCGGGTCGTCGGCGTCGTAGCGCAGACCGTCGGGCCGGACGCCCTTGACCGTGTGGTGCATCGCGCGCACCGTCCGCGCCAGGTTCTCCGCGGTGCGCGTGGAGCCGTAGGCCGTGCCGATGAAGAACGCGATCGAGTGCCCGAGCCGTACGGCGGCCCCCTCCGGGTCGACGTTGCCGGTGGGCACCCCGTCGACCCGTTCGACCAAACGGGAGTGGTCGTACCCCATCCAGCTGATGCTCGGGTCGAGCCCTTCGATGTAGGCCGCGGCGACCAGGCCGAGGACGACCGTGGGGAGGTGCGAGTGCACGTACCAGACCGCGCTGTCCGGGCCGAACCAGCCCGGGTCACCCTCGGGCTCCCGGAACTCCATGCCCCGGAAGAACTTCGACCGGATATCGGTGTCGAAGCTCCGCTCGAAGCGGGTGGCGACGCGGGCGGCGACGAAGTTCGACATCGGCATCCTCCAGTTCTGGATACGACCGTAACCAGACTAGCCAGCTGGCTACGACCGTGTCCAGACTCCGGTACCGTGACCGCATGGCGAATCTCTCGACGCGATGGGCAGGCGTTCCGGCGGCCGGTCGCAAGGCCGAGCGCCGCACGATGCTGGTCCAGGCCGGATTTCGCCTCTTCGGCGCGGACGGCGAAGCGGCGTTGACCGTGCGCGCCGTGTGCCGGGAAGCGGAGTTGCACACCCGCTACTTCTACGAGAGCTTCGCCGACACCGGAGCGCTCCTGGCGGCCGTCTACGACCAGCAGGCGGCGGCACTCGGCGACGTCCTCGCCGGCGCGCTGGCGACGGCCGGCCTCGGCCCGGAGTCCCGCGTCCGCGCCGGCATCCGCAGCGTGCTCCGATTCATCAGCGACGATCCCCGCCGCGGCCGCGTGCTGTTCGCCGACACCGTCTCCACTCGGCGCCGGGAGGCGGAGACGGCGCTGCTGGAGAGCCTCATCGCCAGTAGTGGTGCGCGGAGCCCGTCACTCTCGATGCGGGTCGCCGCGACGATGTTCACCGGGGCCATGACCGAACTGGCCCGGCAGTGGGCGGACGGGCGGCTCGGCGACGACCTGGACGCCGTCGTCGACAGCGCCGTCGAACTCTCGCTGGCGCTGCAGTCGACGAGGCGGTAGCGGCCTCACCGCGCCGTCGGCGCCTCGGCCGGCGTCGCGCTCCGCACGAGCAAGGCCCCGATCACCACCCCGGCCGCGACGCCCAAACTGACGCGGATCACCGCGCCGGCGACGAACGACCCGGCGCCGAGGCCCCAGAGCACGCCGACGAGCCCACCGACTCCTACCGCGGCCCAGAAGCGCCCGACGGCGGCCCGCGGCGCGGTGCCGGTGCTCTGCACGTCCGGCAGCGTCCGCAGCACCAGGCCCAGCAGAACGAGGCCGAGCACGAGCCCGAGCACGGTGCTGCCGCGCTGCGCCAGCTTCGCGCCGGTGAACGTGGCGCCGAGGATCTCGTGCGAGTCGCGGAGCCACGGCACCGTCCGTGCGCCCCAGCGACCGGCGTGGGTGAACGAGTCCCAGCCGACGTGCGTCAGCGCCCCGAAGAGGGCACTGACGCCGGTGAGGACGAGCGGTGGACGCCGCGCGCCGATCGCCCGCAGCCGCCGCAACGGCAGCCCGAGCGGCTCGGGAAGACAGTCGGCGACCGCCGGTGCGAGCCGACGGGTGACGACCGCCGCGACCGCCGCCGCCGGTACGGCCAGGAGCAGCAGACCGGCCGGCGCGTGCGCGTCGACGGCGAACCGGGAGCCCACCAGCACGTAGGCCCAGTCGGGCGCCATCGAACCCAGCGCCAGCGCCGTGCCGTCGAACCACCGGGGGCGCCCCAGTTTGAGGGCGAACGCGGGCACCTGGTAGGCGAGGTAGGTCAGCGGCACGGACGTCATGATGCGACAGCGCCGCCACTGCCTCGCGTGCTACCGGATCAGCGCTGCTCGACGTGGATCCGCACGCCGCCGGTCTCGTCGACCAATCCCCTCTCGGTGGCGTGCGCCATCATCGTGTCGAAACCCGACCGCCAGCCGATCTCGGTCACGACCGGACCGGCGAGGTCGACGAGCGTCTGCGCGGGCACCACGAGGTGGTCCCGGTCGATCCAGGTCCCGACCGTAGCGGCGGCGGCTTCGCCGTCCGGCCCTTCGAGGATCAGCGAGAGCGTGGTGAAGTCGCGCGCAGCGTCGAGGATGACGCCTTGCGCCGAGGCACGGAGGAGCACGGGGTTTGGTCCTCTCGAATCCGACAAGTGACATAACGGTTCGAGAAGTATGACAGTAAGAAGAACGCCCGGTTCGGTGGAACGGGTCAGTACTTGCAGCGCAGCACCGCGACGCTGTGCGCGCCGAGCTCGAGCTCTCCCCCGGCCTTCAGGTCCGCCGCGACGTCCGGCGCCGCGAGCAGCAGCGGGTCGGCGGTGTCCACGACGATCTCCCACGCACGCCCGTACGCACCGCCGGGCAGCCGGCACGGCGTCGTCTCCGCCGACGGGTTGAACAGCAGCAGGAACGAGTCGTCGGTGATCGGCTCGCCGAGCGGGTCCGATTCGTGGATGCCGTTTCCGTTGAGGAACACGACGATCGCCCTGGTCCCGTCCGCACTCCAGTCCGCCGAGGTCATCGGCTCGCCGTCCGGGCGCAGCCAGGCGATGTCCGCGATCCCTCCGTCGCCGACCGGTTCGCCGAGGAAGAACCGCCGCCGCCGGAACAGCGGGTGGTCGGCGCGTAGCCGGACCAGCGCGGCGGTGAAGCGGGTCAGCACCTCGTGGTCACGGGCGGTGTCCCAGTTGACCCAGGACAGGTCGTTGTCCTGGCAGTAGACGTTGTTGTTGCCGCGCTGGGTGCGGCCGAGCTCGTCGCCGTGGGCGAGCATCGGCACGCCCTGGGAGAGCAGCAGCGTGGCCAGGAAATTGCGTTTCTGCTGCTCGCGGAGCGCAAGGATGTCGGCGTCGTCGGTCGGCCCCTCGACGCCGCCGTTCCACGAACGGTTGTGACTTTCGCCGTCGTTGTTGTCCTCGCCGTTGGCCTGGTTGTGCTTCTCGTTGTAGGAGACCAGGTCGGTGAGGGTGAACCCGTCATGGGCGACGACGAAGTTGATCGACGCGACGGGGCGGCGCCCGTCGATCTCGTAGAGGTCGGAGGAGCCGGCGAACCGGGACGCGAACTCGCCGAGCGTTCCGGGCTCCCCGCGCCAGAAGTCCCGCACGGTGTCGCGGTACTTGCCGTTCCACTCGGTCCACAGCGGCGGGAAGCCACCGACCTGGTAGCCGCCGTCACCGACGTCCCAGGGCTCGGCGATCAGCTTGACCTGGCTGACGACCGGGTCCTGGTTGACCAGGTCGAAGAACGCCGCCAGCCGGTCGACCTCGTGGAACTCGCGGGCGAGCGCCGAGGCCAGGTCGAACCGGAAGCCGTCGACGTGCATCTCGGTGACCCAGTACCGCAGCGAATCCATCAGCAGCCGCAGCGACTCCGGATGCTGGACGTTGAGGCTGTTCCCGGTGCCGGTCGTGTCGTAGTAGTGCTGCCGGTCGCCGTCGACGAGCCGGTAGTACGCGGCGTTGTCGATGCCGCGGAAGCTCAGCGTCGGACCCAGATGGTTGCCCTCCGCGGTGTGGTTGTAGACGACGTCGAGGATCACCTCGATGCCGGCCCGGTGCAGGGTCTTGACCATCGACTTGAACTCCTGCACCTGACCGCCGTGACCTCGGAACGAGGCGTAGCCGTTGTGCGGCGCGAAGAACCCGATCGTGTTGTAACCCCAGTAGTTCGACAACCCGCGCTCGCGCAGCCCGCTGTCGTGGACGAACTGGTGGACCGGCATCAGCTCGACCGCGGTCACGCCCAGGCGCCGGAAGTAGTCGATCATCACCGGGTGCGCCAGGCCGGAGTAGGTGCCCCGGACGTCCTCGGGGATCCGCGGGTGCTGGATCGTCATGCCCTTGACGTGGGCTTCGTAGATCACGGACTCGTGGTACGGAATGCGTAGCGGACGGTCGTTGGCCCAGTCGAAGAATGGGTTGATCACCACCGACCGCATGGCTTTGGGCGCGGAGTCACTCGCGTTGAACGACGTCGGGTCGCCGAAGTCGTAGGAGAAGAGTTCCTGGCCCCACTCGTACTCCCCGTCGATCGCCTTGGCGTACGGGTCGAGCAGCAGCTTGTTCGGGTTGCACCGAGCACCGGCCGCCGGGTCGTACGGCCCGTGCACCCGGTAGCCGTAGCGCTGGCCGGGCACGACCCTCGGGAGGTAGCCGTGCCAGACCAGCGCTTCCCGCTCCGGAAGATCGATCCGGGTCTCCTTGCCGGACTCGTCGAACAGGCACAGTTCGACCCGCTCCGCGACCTCGGAGAACACCGCGAAGTTCGTGCCGCCGCCGTCGTAGGAGGCACCGAGCGGATAAGGAGAGCCCGGCCACATCGTCATCGTGCTCCTACTCGTCTCAAGAAGCGCGTGGACCGCGCCTGGGAACGGCTTCCCCACGAGACGCGCGTCAAACGACGCAGCGGGACACTTGGAAGGCCGACCCTGCCGATCCGGCGCGCGGCACACACCGACCGGAGGAAGAGGTGAGTCCGGCTAGCAGTCGTGCTCGAGCGCGAGGAGCGCGAGCCGAACGACGTCGAGCGAGACCGCTTGCCCGACCACTCGCCGTACTCGGTCCGGCTCCTTCGCCGCAGCGCGGTAGTCGCCGTGCCAATAGTCACCGCACGCCTTCTCGACGAGTGGCACCGCCGCTGCGACCTCAGCTTCGAGGCCGGGATCCTCCTGAGCGGGAAGCGGACGATCCGTGCCATAGATCGCCATCCGGATAGCGCTTCCCATCTGCTCGTCGCCCATCAGCACCCCCAGGCCGAGTCCATCCCCTCGCTCCACGCTAGGGAGCCACCGCGCCGGAGGCCTCTGACGCCGGTCGTCGGACACCCGCCGAGTTGGTGGCAGGACCCTGCCGTACTGCCGCCGAACCTCCCGATCCGGCCGGTGCTTAGGCTGTGCTTTTGTTTCGCCGGTCGAAAGCAGTCCGTCCGCGCCGTTCGGAAGGGATCGACACCGGCCGTGGGGGTTCAGGTCGCGGTGCTCGACCCGCTGCCGATGTTCCGGCGGGGGGCCGAGGCGCTGCTGTCTGCCGCCGGCTACGTCGTGGAGACGCCGGACGACGCGTTGGCGTGGGCCCGGCGCGTGCAGCGCGGCGTCGTGCTACTCACGCTCGACGGTGAGGACGCGTGGCGCCTCCTCGGCGAGGTGACTCGGCTCCACCCCATCCGATCGGTCATTGCGGTGGTCGATGGTGGTGCTGTGCAACTCGCTCTGCGTGCGGTGCACACCGGCGCTCAGTCCGTCGTGCCTCGGCAGCTGACCGCCGAGGCGTTGACCCGCGCCGTGGACGCGGCCGTCGCGGGACAGTCCGTGCTGCCCGCCGAGGTTCTGGCCGCATTACGGGAGAGTGCCGCGCCGCGTACGTCAACAGGATCGCCGCTCAGCCGCGAGCAGGTGTCGTGGCTGAGCGAACTCGCTGACGGCACGACCGTCGCTCGCCTGGCCCGACGGGTGGGCTACTCGGAGCGAGCGATGTTCCGTCACTTGCGCGACACCTACCAGCAGCTGGGCGTCCGCGACCGGACGCAGGCAATCCTCCGCGCGCAGGAGCAGGGCTGGTTCGCCGATCCGGACTGACCATAGCCGGATCAGAACGCGGCAGCACCGCCGTTGATCGCGTCCAGCACCGGGGAGTACCTTTCCGGCTTCGCCGAGATCTGGGCGAGCCGCGTGACGAGGACACTCAGCCGCGCGTTGGTTCCCGGCGTCGGAACAGCGTTCTCGCCGCGCACTCGCCAGAACATCTCGGCCGCCTCGGCGAGCGCGGCGGGGTCACCGCCACGGCACCGCGCTAGAGCCGCGTAGTCCCACGCGGCGAGGTCCTCGGGGTCCCGCACGAGTTGCGCACCGGCTTCCTTGGAGAGCGTCTCGAACAGCTCGTCCGCCCGCGTCGCTTCGTCGTTCTCGCGCGCGAGAATCGCCTGCAAGGCGAGGACGAGAAACGCGCGGCCCGGCACTCGCAGCCGCCCGGCGCGCGTGATCTCCTGGTTGGCGGCGTCGGGTCGATCCAGATAGAGGTAGGCAAGGCACAATGTCGTACGCGCCTGCAGCGCGACCACCGGATCGCCGAGGGACCGCACCCAGTCGATCGCACGCGTCGCGTAGTCAACAGCCTTCGCTATCCTTTCGACGTCCTTCGTCGTCGCCAGGATCAGATCGGCGCGCGCATCCCAGCACTGCGCGCGCGAGGACCGGTCCGCCTGGTCGAGCGCGTAGCCCTCAGCCCGGCCGAGGTAGCTCCAGGCGGCATCGATCTCACCGAGTTCCGCCTTCCAACGGGCCGCCCGCACGGCGATGCCCACCGCTTCCGGCGGACCGGGCCAGCCCGCTTCTCGGAGGGCGCCGGCGACGGCCAGTGCCTGCTCCGCGAGGTCCACGGCCGCGCCGTACCGTCCCCACCGCCGCTCGCAGGCGGCCAGGCCGGACAGGACGGCCATCTCGCACCGGCGATCGCCGTTCTCTCGAGCGAGCAAAAGGGCCTGCTGGTACGTCTCCCAGGCGCGCTTCGTCTGCCCTTCGTCCCAGTCCATCGCCGCCTGGTTGCCGAGGATCGTTCCCTGGAACTGCCGGTACTTGGGCTCGCTGTGCCGGAGCGCGGCCGCGTACGCCGGCCGCGCGCTGTCGAAGTCACCACGGGAACCGTGGATGTCGGCGAGCGCCAGGTGGTTGGACATTTCGTGGAAGTCGTCCAGGTGCTCGACGAGCGCCAGCCGCTGGGCGAGCAGCAACTCGCGGTGGTTCCAGCCCTGCAGGTAGACCTCGTCGAGGGCGTCGACCAGGTTCTTCGCCTCCGCGAACTGTCCCAGGCGGAGGAGCAGCGAGAGTTCGGCGAAATGGATCTGGAGTCCGGGTACGTCGGTGGGGATGGTCCGGGTGCGTCGCGCCAGGAGGACCAGGGCGGCGCGCGCGAGGTAATCGTGCAAGGAGCGCTCGCCGAACGGGAAGTCGTCCTGTGGACGGTCCCGCAGGTAATCCAGGATGTTCGCTGCGTCAGCGGGGGCCAGGTGGTATCGCCCGTCGACGTGGCGGACCACGCGGTGCTTCGTCAAGTAGTTGAGTGTTTCGCGCGTCGATCGGGCCGGCCGATCGACCAGCTTCTGCACGTCCTCGATCGGCACCGGCGTGCCGAGCGCAGCGAGTGCGCACAGCACTTGTCGACGTACGACACGGGAGGGAGTCACCAGGTCTTCGATGAGCGTCCGATCGATCTCCTTGGTCGACAGCCCGGACAGGCGCTGCGCGACGTTGTCGGGCCAGAAGTCGATCTCGGTGTCGGCGAGGACCAGCTGCAGCAGCGCAGTGCGACGCGGGTTGCCGCCGAGCAGAGAATGCACGGCCCGTAGCGCGGACGGCTCCAGCTCCCGGAGACCATCACCGCCCGGGGCGAGGTGTGCGACGTACTCCTCGAAGTCGGTCAAGTCGAGGCCGGCGACCTCGACACGTGCAGCCTCGCCCAGCCAGGGGGCGTCCGAGAGCGACAACAGCTCCGGCGGCCCGACTAGCAGAACCTTCACGCGTTTCGGTGTTCGATTCTCGATCACTTCGAGTGCCGCGTTCAGGCTCACGTCGATCGTGCCACCGTCAATCAGGTGCTCGGCGGCGTCGAGAACGACGACCACGCGGGTGTCGCCTAGCGACTCGATCGCCGCCGCCAACCAGGGCAGCGGTGGCCAGTTGACCCGCGGCACGCCGGCCGTGGGGTTCTCCACGATCGCGTCGATGAGCGTCTTGATGTCCGGATGACGCCACGGGCTTGCCTCGTGCGTGACGACATGGACAGCCGCACTGCTCTCCGGCCGGAAGTTCGTGAGGACCTCATCGACGATGCGTGACTTCCCTATCCCCGCTTCTCCGGTGACGAGGATGACGCCGGCACGTTCCTCGTCCCGGAGCGCCTCGGTGAGGAGCCGGCATTCGTCGTCCCGGCCGATCAGCTCGCCCTGAGCGTCGGCCGCCACGCGGTACCGCACCGATGCAGGACCGGAGCGCGGAAGGAGCTCGCGGGTGAGCGCCGCGGCGAGCCGCGCGCACCATCGCTGTCCACGCGCGCCGGTCGAGTCGTACGTTGAGTGGAGCAACGCCTGCGCGAGCAGGGAGACGCGCCACTGGCGATCCCAGTACTTGCCGAGACCGTCTCTCGTGTACGGCCCGCTCAGCGCATCGACGAGGTCGACGACGACTGGCGGCAGAAGCCTGATCTCCGGTCCGGCCCGGCGTAGCAGTTGGCCGATCAGCGCGTCGCCCGCCGCTTCGCTCATCGACCGCACGTCCTCGACCAGGAGTGAGATCAGCAGCGTCGCCGGGTCGCGACTCAACGGCGCATCCGGTGCGAAACTCGCCAGGTCGATCAGCTGGAAGCCACTGGGGTCGGGCATGCCGTCCGGTCGGGCGGGCACGAGCACATTCCCTCCGTGCAGATCTCCGTGCGCGTACCCCACCACGTCATGATCCTTGCGCTCCGACATGGTCGATCGCAGCGCGTGCGCGAGCGTCAGCAGAGAGGGGCGCTCCTCCGGCGCCATCCTGGACGCGAGCCCTTCGACGCGCCCTGCCCACCTGTCCGACGGCACCTCGGTGTCGTCGTTGGCCGACAGTTCGACGCGCAGCAGCTCGATCGTTCCGCGAGGCTCGCCGACTTGCGGACGGCGCGGCCCCCCGTTCCACCGTTCCCAGAGGCCGGCCCGGACCTCCGCTGCTGCCGCCGCCCAGGTCGTCCGCGGCAATCCAGCGAGCGGCCGCATGTCGGTCGGGTTGGTGCCGGCCAGTGCCTGAAGCAGGAAGGAGCCGTCTCCGCACCGGATCCGGTCCAACGGCCGGACCAGGTGCTCTCGGAAGGTGCTTGCAGCATCTAGCCACGCCTGGTGGTGCCGCTGGCTCTCCCGCTGCGTGCGGGACGCTGGGCACCACTTGACAATGCACAAGCGCGGATTCTCCGCCAGGGTATCGATCTCCCGGAGGATCACCGCGGCGAGAATGGCCCTGCTGTACCCCTTCCCCTGCCACGACTCGTCGCACTTCGCCGAGAGGCTGCGCGCCTCCAAGGCCTCCCGCAGCACCGTGGCACGCGCAGCGCCGAACACCCGAACCAACCCGTCCGACGCAGTCATGACGACGCCGGCTTCTGCCGCAGAACCGCCTCCAGCTCCCTCATGATCGACCCGAAGTCCTCGCGGTCCGACTCCCGGTGCCGCAGGAAGAACAGGTTCGGCACCCGCGGTACCCGGACCCGCGTCAAGAACAGGAGGGTCTGCACTTCGCGGGTGAGCTGCGGGAGCACCGCCTCCACCTCGCGGTCCCGCACGGACCGCCGGACGGACTCGCTCAGCAGCTTGAGGACCCGTTCCCGGTCTTCGGCGACCGCACGGTGCGCGCGCCACGTGTCGATCGAGAGCAACAGGACGCCCAGCGCGGGCACGTACCACCGGGTGACCATCGCGACGAGCGTCAGGCTGTTCACGACCGCCACGATCGGACCGACAACGGCCAGTGCCGCGGCCCCGGTGAGCACGGCGTGGGCATACCGTCTGCGGAGGCGCGCCCCCCAGGCGAGGCTCTGCTGCTGGCAGGCGACCACGTCGTAGGGCGACGGCACGTCGGGGACCTCGTAGTAGTCCACGATCAGCTCGTCCGGCCCCCGGTACTGTTTGCTCAACCGGCGGACCTCGTGCGGCTGGACCGGATCCCCCGCGACCACCGCGTTCCACGTCATATCGAACAACTCGACGTCGAACATCTCCTGGAGGACCGAGGCTTTCCGGAGTTCCTGATTGCTCCAGCCCGCCAGTCCCAGGCTGTAGAGAGCCGCCCACACTCCACCGAGGACTGCGGCGAGCCCGGCGAGGGAGCTCACGAAAGCAGAGACCAGCCCGATGGCCGCGACGAGCACGGAGACGGCCAGTCGCAACAGGTCGATGTGTTGGACCCGGCGATGCGCCACCGCGCTGGCCCGAAGCAGGTCCAGCAGTCTCGGATCGTTCTGACGCTCGATGAGCGACGCCACTCTCGCCCCCTCGGATCCCCACAGTCCGAGTTACCCCACACACCCAGCGTAGGCGTTGCGCGGTCCGCGCCGCAGGAAAGCCCATCAATCGTCAGCGGAGGGAGCGCGGACCCAGCGCGAGCCGGTTCGCGGCAGTACAGGGCTCCTTGTCTGCGTGACGCCGACGACGCCGCGCCCGTGTTCGCGCTTGTCCGGGGTACGTTCGGGGCGCCCGGTCAGCCCAGTAGGTCGGCCACGTCCTGCCGCACGCCGGCCAGCTGCGGGTAGAACAGGTCACCAGGGCAGAGGGTGGCGAGCCAGTCGCGGTGCCCCGGGATCGTCGGCACCGTCCTGGTCGCGCCGCTGATCGGGTTGACGTAGTTCGTCGTGCCCAGCGGGTCGAGGCCGCCGAGCGCCACGACGGCCGCCAGCACGTAGACGAGCGACTGCCGCGCGGCTGCGGTCGGCTGCCTGCTGGTGAAGTCGCCGAGCAGGACGATGCCGACGTTTCCGGCGTTGAAGCCTCCGACGTGTGCCGCGTTGTTCATCTGCGGCCGGCGGTCCGGGCCGAGCGGGCCGCCGTAGATCGGCACCCGGTCGCTCCCCGACCAGCGCCCCTCGTAGACCCGGCCGGCCTCGTCGATCGCCAGGTGATACCCGAAGTCGCCGAAGTTCCGGGTGATGGTCTGGTCGTAGTAGATGGCCCGCATCGTCGCGGCCGGGTCGGGGTCGTCGTTGATGCCGGCGGAGTGGTGCACGGTGACGGTCTGGACCGGGAAGTAGGCGGCCGGGAACCGCTCGGTCCCGTCCGCGGTGAACCGGAGCGATTCGTCCGCACCCCAGGCGGCGCGGCTCAGGTACGGCCGGCCGATCCTCCGGGTGGAGAGCGTGAGCGACGAGCCGGTCGCGGCGGCGGTGGTCCGGGTCGGCCCGTCGACGGTGTTCAGCTCGGTCACGGTTCCGGCGCCGGGCAGCGTCACCTCGTAGCCGATGCCGCCGGGCACGGTCAGGAGCGCGCGCCGCCCGGTGTCCCCGCCGACGTCACGGCCGCCGTCGCAGCCGTGCAGCGGCCGCCAGTCGCTCCAGCCGGACGGGGTGCGCAGCCGGACCGCGGCGCCCTCCGGCGCGCCGGTCCAGCCCACGGCGAGGTGGGTGAGCGGGAACGTCGACTCGTCGACCCTTCCGCGCGCGTTCACCGCCACCCGGCGGGCGAGCGTGTCCGGGATCGGGCTCCCGGCCCCGGCGGGCGGTGCGGCCAGGCTGGCGGTCGCCGAGCCGACGACGGGTAAGCCGGCCAGCACTCCGGCGGCGGCGGTCAGAACGGTGCGACGGGACGGCATCGCTTCCCTTTCACGGTATGACTACGACATGGGTGTCTACTCCGGACACCCACTCAACAGGACGTGTCAAACTCCCCAGTGGTACCTACCGCACCGTCCACCGCACCGCGTGCCGCTGACCACCGGGCGTCGTCACGGAGCCGACGACCTGACCGGCGTTGTTGACGTCCCGGGCGAGGCTCGTGTTGCCGCCGGGTGCCCCGAGATCGACCATCCGTCCGCCGCTCCACAGGAACGCGTGCTGGGCACCGGAGCGCGTCGTGCTGTACCCGACGACCTGACCCCGGTCGTTGACGGCGGTCGGCGTGCTGCTCGTGCCGCCCAGCGTGCCCAGATCGATCATCCGGCCGGCCCGCCACAGGAACGCGTGCGTCTCGCCGGTGGCGGTGGTGCTCGTGCCGATCACGTCGCCGGTCCGCGAGACGGCCCGGCCGGTGTCGGCCGGGCGGCTCGTGGTGCCGCCGAGCGTGCCCAGCTCGACGGTGCGACCACCGACCCAGATCACCGCGACCCGCGGCACGAACACCGGGACGCCGGTCGACAGGCTGGTGGTGCCGAGCGCGCCGACGACCGCGCCGAGCGGCCCGACGTCGTAGGCCACGCCCGCCTGCCCCGCTGGTACCGGGAGCCGCGTCGCGGTGCCGTCGGCGGACACCACCGCAGGCACGTGGTTGAAGCCGTTCTCGACGGTGCCGCTGAACGCACCGGCGACCCGGCCGTCGGCTCCGATCCCGTACCCGCTCTGCAGGCCGGTCGGCGTGCTGCTGCCATCCGGGTGGCAGACCACCGCGGTGAACCGGCGCGGCCCGGCCACCGCGGTCACCAGCGCGTCGCCGCGCTCGTTCAGGTCGGCGACTCCGAGCGGGAACGCACCGGAGACCCCGCACGAACCGTCGGGCTGCCACCGCAGGATCACCCGGCTGGTGAGGTCGGCCGAGCTCGCGGAGCCGACCACCTGACCGGCGTCGGTGATCCGGGAGGCCCCGGCCGCCGGGTGGTCGGGCGTCCCCGGCAGTTCGGTGTAGCCGGTGCTGGGCCAGCGCAGCGCGCGGGACACGCCGTCGACCTCGGCCGACCCGACCGCGACACCCGCGTTGTTGATGTCGGAGACCTCGGAGCTCGTCGCGCCCGCCGGCACCGGCAGCCGGGTGGCGGTGACGGTCGGTGCCGCGACCGCGGTGGCGGCCGGTGCGATCAGGGTGACCGCGAGGACCGCGCACGCGGCTCCGGTCCCCACACGAGCCGGACCACGCTTCGGACGACGCAGGAGCAGCACCGGTGACCTCCTCGGGAGCACTGGAGTGGCGAGTGTGCCAGCGCCGCTCCACGAAGGACAGCCGTAGCGACCATCCAAACCGGTTCAGAAGTGGCGAACCGACGCGCCCGTCGCCGCCGCACGGGATCGATTCCGGAGGCGCAGGCGGTTCCGGGAACCGCGGTCGTCGCCGAAGATCGCGGTGAGCGACCTGTCCGGCCGACCCCCACCGTGGCCGGGCGTCCGGACCCAGCCCAGCGTGGAGCAGGAGCCGATATGTCCACCCCTGTCGATCACCTCAGTTCTCTCCGCACCCTGACGATCGACGGCGCGGCCGTCGAGACCGCGGACCGGTTCCCGGTCGTCAACCCGGCGACCGGCGAGCCGTTCGCCACCGCACCCGCGATCGCACCGGCCCAACTGGACAGTGCGGTCCGCGCCGCCGACGCCGCGTTCGGCAGCTGGCGCCGCGACGAGGACGCACGGCGGGCGGCGCTGCTGGCTGCCGCGGACGCCGTCGACGCGGCCGCAGGCGACCTGGCCGCGATCCTCACCGCGGAGCAGGGCAAGCCGCTGCGGGACGCGGCCACCGAGTGCTTCCTGGTCTCGCTCTGGCTGCGCTACTACGCCGGCCTCGAGCTGCCCCCGGAGATCGTCCGGGACGACGAGAAGGGCTACGCCGAGGTCCATCGCCGGCCGGTGGGTGTCGTCGCGGCGATCACCCCGTGGAACTTCCCGCTGACGCTCGCCATGTGGAAGATCGCCCCGGCGCTGCGAGCCGGGAACACCGTCGTGATCAAGCCGTCCCCGTTCACCCCGCTCGCGACGCTCGCCCTCGGTGAGACGCTGCGCGACGTGCTGCCGCCCGGCGTCCTGAACGTCGTCTCCGGGCCGGATCCGCTCGGCGCGTCGCTCACCACCCACCCGCTGGTCCGCAAGATCAGCTTCACCGGCTCCACGGCGACCGGGAAGAAGGTCGCGGCCGCGGCGGCCGACGACCTCAAGCGGGTCACGCTCGAGCTCGGCGGGAACGACCCGGCGATCGTCCTGCCCGACGCTCCGATCGCCGAGATCGCCGACACGCTGTTCTGGAGCGCGTTCATCAACAACGGCCAGACGTGCCTGGCCGCCAAGCGGGTCTACGTCCACGAGAGCAGGCACGACGAACTGGTCGACGCGCTCGCCGCGATCGCCCGCGACGTCCAGGTCGACGAGGGCACGGCCGAGGGCGCCCAGCTCGGACCGGTCAACAACGCGCCGCAGTTCGAGCGGGTCACCGGGCTGGTGCGGGACGCCGTCGACCGCGGCGCGCGGGTCGCCGCCGGCGGCGACCGGATCGATCGGCCCGGCTACTTCTTCCAGCCCACGATCCTGTCCGGGGTCTCCGACGGCCTGGCGATCGTGGACGAGGAGCAGTTCGGTCCCGCGCTCCCGGTCATCCCCTACCAGGACCTCGAGGACGCGATTGCCCGCGCCAACCGCACCACGTACGGGCTCACCGCGTCGGTGTGGTCGGCCGACCCGGAGCGGGCCGCGATCGTCGCCGCCGAGATCGACGCCGGCCAGGTCACCGTGAACGCCCACGGCAGCGCGGTCACCCCGGACCTGCCGTTCGGCGGCCACAAGCACAGCGGCATCGGCGTCGAGAACGGCCCGTGGGGTCTCTACGGGTTCACCGAGATCCAGGTGCTCGCCGGTCCTCCCCGCCGACGCTGAGCGCAGGCGGACCCGGGAGCCGGTCGGCGGTTCCCGGGTCACCGCCGTCGGTCGCGGCGCACAGGTGCCGGACCGCCAGCGACGCGAAGACCATCGCGGTGCCGAGCGGCACGCCGGGCGCCGGGTAGACCGGCCCCATCACGCTCGCGGTGGTGTTGCCGGTCGCGTAGAGCCCGTCGATCGCGGTGCCGTCGGCCCGGAGCACCTGTCCGTTCGCGTCGGTGACCAGGCCCCCCTTGGTGCCGAGATCGGAGAGGACGAAACGGGCCGCGTAGTACGGCGGCGCGTCGAGCGGAGTGAGCGAGCGGGTCTCGCCGGCGAAGAACCCGTCGTACTCGTCGGCACCACGGCCGAAGTCCTCGTCGACGCCCGCGGCCGCGAAGCCGTTGAACCGGTCGACGGTCGCGGTGAGCCGCGCCGGATCCACCCCGATCGCGGCGGCGAGCGCGGGCACCGTGGCGGCCCGCACCCAGGTGCCTGCCGCGAGGTGGGCCTCCGGGTCGCCCTCCGGCATCGCGATCGCCGGCAGGCGTCCGCCCTCCCGCGAATCGAAGACGAACCAGGACGGGATCCGCTCCGGCGCGGCCGCCATCTGCCGGCCGAACCGGTCGTAGGGCAGGCACTCGTTGGCGTAGCGGCTCCCGGTCGTGTCGACGATCAGCCCGCCGCGGACGCCGAGCGCGAACGAGCCCCGGCCGTCGGGCTGCACCGGTCCGGGGCAGAACCAGCCCTGGTCGAGCAGGTCGGTGGCGGCGCCGATCGCCTCGGCAGCGCGGATCGGCTCGCCGGTGTTGGTGCCGCTCGGTGCCATCGTCCAGGCCGCCCGGCCGGGCACGCCGTGCTGATCGCGCTGCACCTGGTCGCCCTCGAAACCGCCGGACGCGAGCAGCACGCCCCGACGCGCCCGCAGCTCGACGGGCCCGGCGGCGGTCTCGGCCCGGACACCGGCCACCCGGTCGCCGTCGGTCAGCAGCGCGGTGACCCGGTGTCCGGTGCGCACCGTGCCGCCGTCCCGGACGATCATCGCGAGCAGCCGGCCGATCAGCGCCTGTCCCCCGGTCAGCGTCCGGCGTCCGGCCGTACCGGCCCGGTCCGACTCGACCGGCGGCCGGACGAGCCCCGCGACCTCGACGGGCAGTGCATCCCGGCGGATCTTCACGGGTTGGATCGAGCGGCCACCCGGAACGCGTCCGGGCGCGTCGAAGTACTCGGGGAACGGCAGCCACTCGAACGCGAACCCGTCGTCGGCCTCCAGGGCGTCGACCAGCTCGGGTGCGTGGCCGAGGAACGCCTCGACCTTGTCCTTCGCACGGCCGTCGAGCAGTGCCTCCAGGTACCGACGCGCGGACTCGGTGGAGTCCGGGTTACCGGCCCGCTGCTGCACCGCGCTGCCGGGTAGCCAGCACGCGCCACCGGAGTACGCGGAGGTGCCGCCGAGCAGGTCGGTCTTCTCCACCACGGCCACCGAGAGCCCGGCTTTGGCGGCGAGGTGTGCTGCGGTCAGCGCGCCGCCGCCGGAGCCCACCACGATCACGTCGAACACGTCGGTCACACGACCACCCCAAATCTGAAACGTGTTCTAGTTACCCTCCCATCGCGGCCCGCTACGGCGCAAGGAAACTCAGGACGCGCCGGCCGCCGTCCACGGACGCGTCGGCTGCAGCACGGCCTCCGTCAACGCCTCGGTACGCCAGCGCGTTACCTGCTGGTACTCCGGGTCGGCGACCATCGCGCTGAACGCCCGGCGGCTCGGGTACCGCACCAGGAGCACGGCGTCCCACTCCTGCCCGTCCTCGGCGACCAGCGCGGTGTCGCCGTCACCGGCGTAGAGGACCTGCGCGCCGTAGCGCTCCAGGAACGTCCCGCGGAGCGCCTCGGTGTACCGCGCGTAGGACTCCCGGCCACCCTCGGCGAACCGCAGCAGGTTGAGCATGACCACCGGCTCCTCCGGGTCGCCGGCCAGGAACGCCTTCAGGTCACTGCCGCGTGGGTCGACGGCCATGAATGTCTCCTCCCGCTCGGTGCCTCGTCCGACGCACCCTACTGACCACCGGCGCGCTGGTCCGGCGGTTTCCTAACAGTGTTCGGAGGCTCGTCAGGCTCGAGCGGCGCCGCCTCCGGCCCGGTCGCCCGGGTAGGACGCCGCGGCCACCGCGACGATCTCGTCCTCGTCCTCGGCCAGCAGGAATCCCCGGTCGATCGCCTCCCGGGTGCTGCGCGCGAACGCGGCCAGGTACTCGTCGTGGCCACCGGGGTAGCGGGCGGCGAGCACGTCGGCGGCGAACGGCCAGGTGGAGCCGAAGAGCACCGCGCCGCCGCCGGAGGCCTCCTGCCCCAGCCCGGACAGCACCGCGGTCGGCACGTCGACCCACGGCGTGCGGACGCCCCCGCGGGCCAGACCGGCGGCGTCCAGCTCCAGTGGGTGGGCGCGATCCGCACCGTCGGAGTCGGCGGCGCGGAGCGTCAGGCGGGGGGCCACGGCCGGCGCCGTGCCGGAGCGGACCCAGCGGTCCAGGGCGGCGACCGCCGCCTGCGCGACGTAGTGGTGCTGCGGACCGGAATTGATCGGAGCCGCGAACTCGGGCCCGAACGGGTTACGGGTCGGCGCCAGCAGCGCCGCCAGTTCGGCGGCGCCGAGCGCCCCGGAGTCCCCGAAGGCGGCGCGGATCGTATAGGTGTCCGCGTGCGCGGCCCCGGCGATCTCCCACAGCCGGAACCGGTCGGCGTCCGGCTGCCGGGACCCGGCCGACTGCAGGACGCCGACCACGTCGGTCTCGGTCTGCAGGACCAGCACCGGCGCCGGTCCGTCGGTCCGGATCCGCACCGCGCCCGAGCGGACGCCGTCCCAGCCGGTGAGCGACGCGGGGTTCCCCGGCCGCCCGTGGATCAGGTACCCGTCGAACACACCGGATCGCGGCGCCACCGCGTTGACGTAGGTGACCAGGTAGGACGCCGACTGCGACGCACCGGCGGCCAGCACCCGCGCGCCCGGGAACAGCCCGTCCCGCACCGCGCGCCCCGCGGACGTGAAGACGTCGAACGCGAACGGGTCGCCGGGGTGGTCCAGCTCGCCGTAGCGGTCCGGGTCGGTCTGCTTCAGCGGCGGCAGCATCGGTGACCAGCCGCTGTCCGCGCCGGTTCCGTTGCGTGCGAGCGAGAACGTGCCCTGCCCGTCGACGCCCTCCCGCTGGGCGGACACGCCCACCCAGGCGAAGCCCTCGCGGACGAGGTGCCGGTGGGTGGTCAGCCACTCGGCGGCCACGTCCGCGCCGGACGAGACGTTCAGCCACTCGACCAGCACGGTGCCGGTGAACCGGTCCGGGTCGGACGGACGGTAGACGACGATCCGGGTGCGGAACGGCGCCGACCGGGACTCGCGAACCGACCACCGCCCGTCGGCGTCCGCGCTCCCGGCCGGTTCGTACGCCGTCGCCTGGCCCGCGAGCACGTACTCCTCCTGCCGGTAGCCGACGTCGTCCAGCGGGAACGACGTCGTGATCAGCGACACCCGGCCGGCATTCGGACCCAGTAACTCCGCCACGGTTTCCATCCGGCGATGGTGCGCAGCCCGCGCCGCGCCCGTCAACGAGTTGTGTCAGCCGCGCGCGCCGGTGAGGACCTCGTGGGCGATCGCGTCCCGCTCCGCCGCCCGCCGGTCAGCGTCCAGACGGTCGACGGCCTCCCGCCGGTCGTAGGCGACCCGGGCCGCCGCGATCTGGTCGGTGTTCGCCTCGGTCCACGTCACCAGCGCCTGGATCGTGGCGTGCAGGGTGACGCCGAGCGGCGTCAGCGCGTAGTCGACGCGCGGCGGCACGCTCGGGTAGACGGTGCGGCTGACCAGCCCGTCGCGCTCCAGATGGCGCAGCGTGCGGGCGAGCATCCGCTGGCTGATCCCGTCGATCTCCCGCCGCAGCTCGGTGAAGCGGAGGCTCCGCCGATCCAGCAGCGCGATGACGAGCAGCGACCACTTGTCGGCGATGCGATCGAGGATCTGCCGGACCTCGCAGCCCGCCCGGGCGTCCCACTGCGAGACGTCGTAACCGGTGTCGGTATCCGAGCAGTAACCAGGGGTCTCAGAAGTTCCGTCTTCCATGCCTACCGAGCCTGCCTGACGATTCCCACGGTTACAAGAAGGAACCAACTCACGAAACGGAACTAGAGGAGATCGTCGTGGCGACATCGAGCGGCCGCATGGACGGCCGGTCGTTGAGTGTGTTGTTCGTGCTGTGCGGAGCGATCTTCCTGGAGGGCATCGACGTCGCGATGCTGAACGTGGCCCTGCCGGCGATCCGCACGGATCTGGGCCTCTCGACCGGGGCGTTGAGCGGTCTGGTGAGCGCCTACGTCCTCGGCTACGGCGGCTTCATGCTGCTCGGCGGCCGGGCCGCCGACCTACTGGGCAGGCGCCGGATGTTCCTCACCTGGCTCGTGGTCTTCCTGGTCTTCTCCGGGCTCGGCGGAGTGGCGACCGAGGGCTGGATGCTGCTCACCGCCCGGTTCGTCACCGGCGTCGCCGCCGCGTTCCTCGCCCCCGCCGGGCTGGCGCTGGTCACCGCAGCATTCCCGGACGGGCCGCTGCGCACCCGGGCGCTCGGCATCTACGCCGGAATCGCTGCCGGCGGTTACACCCTCGGCCTGGTCGCCGGCGGCCTGCTGGTGACGATCGGCTGGCGCTGGGTCTTCTTCGCGCCGGTGATCCTCGCGGCCGTCCTCCTGCTGGCGGCGCTCGTGCTGGTGAAGGACGACGAGGAGCAGCGCGCTCCCCGCACCGGCCGGTTCGACCTGGCCGGCGCGCTGAGCATCACCGGTGCGATGCTGCTGCTGGCCTACGCCGTGGTCCGCCTCGAGCACGGCACCGCGGGACTGGCCACCACGGTGCTCGTCGGCGCCGGGGGTCTGCTGCTGCTCGGCGTCTTCGTGGCCGTGGAGCGTCGGGCGGCCGACCCGCTCGTCCGGCTGGAGATCCTGCGCAACGCCGCGCTGGCGCGCACGAACCTCACCGCGCTGCTCTTCATCGGCGCGTTCGCCGGGTTCCAGTTCCTCGTCACGCTCTACCTGCAGGAGATCCGGGGATGGAGCCCGCTGGAGACCGGTCTGGCGATGCTCGTGGTCGGGCTCGACACGGTGCTGGCCCCGACGCTGACACCGTGGCTGGTCGGCCGGTTCGGCAACACCCGCGTCCTGTTCGCGGGCCTGGCCACCGCGGCGCTCTCCTACCTGCTGTTCCTCCCGGTCGCACCGGACTGGACCTACGCGGCGATGCTGCCGAGCTTCGTGCTGGTCGGCATGGCGTTCGCCTTGGCCTACGGGCCGCTGACGATGGCGTCCACCGCCGAGGTCGACGAGCGCGAGCACGGCCTGGCCGGCGGCCTGCTCTACACCGCGATCCAGTTCGGCACCGCGCTGGGCATCTCCGGCGTGACCGCGGTCAGCGTCGTCGCGGGCGGGGCAGGTCGGATCACGCTGGACGGCATCCGCACCGCTCTGCTGCTCCCCATCGCCGCCGTGCTCGTCGCCGCCCTGGTGACGGCGTTCAGCCTGCGCCGCCGCGTCAGCACGCCACCGAACGCGCCCGACGCGCCGGAGCCGCAAGCCGTGGCGTCGGCCTGACCACGAGGTCCGCGGACGCCGGCCCGGCGTCCGCGGACCGGAGAGAATGGACTCATGACACCTGGCTCGATCAGCCACCGGACCGTCGACGTCGGTGGCATCCGGACGTTCTACCGGGAGGCGGGCGCGGCCGACGCGCCCGTCGTCCTGCTCCCGCACGGTTACCCGTCCTCGTCGTTCCAGTACCGCCACTTGCTGCCGCTCCTCGCGGACCGCTGGCGGCTGGTAGCGCCGGACTACCCCGGGTTCGGCTACAGCGAGACACCCGATCCGGAGCGGTTCGCCTACACGTTCGACGGCTACGCCCGCTTCCTCCGGGAGTTCACCGACCAGCTGGGCCTCGAGCGTTACGTCATCTACCTGCAGGATTACGGGTCCCAATTCGGGCTGCGGCTGGCGATGGCCGCTCCGGACCGGGTCGCAGGCCTGGTTCTCCAGAACGGGGACATCTACGAAGACCAGCACGGTCCCAAGTACGCCCCGCTCGAGGAGTACTGGCACGACCCCACGCCGGAGGGCCGGGACCGCATCGCCGCAGCCGTGACCGAGGAGGGCTTCCGCGGCGAGTTCGTCGGCGAGGTGCCGGACCACCTGGCCGATCGGATCAGCCCGGACCTGTGGCGCCTGTCCTGGTCCGGGGTCGAGCGCGAGCCGCACCGCCGCGACCGCCTCGTCGACCTGCTCACCGATCAGGGCAGCACGGTGCCGTGGTTCGCCCGGCAGCAGGAGTACCTGCGCACCCACCGGCCGCCCACCCTCGTCGTCTGGGGAGTGCACGACGGGTACATGCCCGCCGGCGCCGCACGCGCCTACCTGCGCGACCTGCCCGACGCCGAGCTGCACCTGCTCGACGGCGGGCACTGGCTGCTCGAGACCCACCTGGCCGAGGTCGCGTCGCTGATGCGGGGCTTCCTGGCCCGGGTGCATCCGCCGAGCTGAGCCGATCGGTGGGTGCCGGGCGCCGTGGCGCGAGCCGGGCAACTCCTGGAGTGTCCGCAGCTGAACGGTCGGGCCGTTCCCGCGGAGATCGTGCCGACGCCGCCCCGGTCGCACGCTAGTGGCACACCGGAACGAGCCGGTACGACCAACTACCTCAGGAGGCTGACCGAGATGAGCGACTACGACTACGGCTACAAGCACGACTACGACTACAACGACTGCTACAAGCCGCGGCGTCGGCGGCGTCACCACAAGAAGCGCTACGACCACTGCTGGGACTACAACTACGGCTGCTGAGTCCCCGCACAACGCATCGGGCCCGGAGTGCACACCGCACTCCGGGCCCTTCGCCGTACCGGGCGGGATCCGGACGGGAGCGCCCGGCGGCCCGGTCGACGCGCACCCCAGCCGCACCCGGGGCGCACCGCCCCGGGCAGCCGTGGCTGCCGACGTTCCGTTCGTGAGCAACACGAGGAACGAGACGCGGACGATCAATCGCCGGAAGCTGCTGAGCACCGCGGCGGTCGCGGTACCCGCCGTAGCCGGAGCGGCGTGGCTGGGCACTGCGCTGGACGACCATCCCCGGCCGGTCTCCGGCTCCGCGGAGGAAGTCGGCGTGTCTCAGGCGCTGGTCGTTCCGGCCACCAACCCGGCACCCCCGGTCGTCGGCGCGCAGTTCCACGGCACGTGGGAGATGTACTGGAACGGCCTGACGCCGAACTCGATGTTCCACAAGCACCTCGACACGCTCGCCGCCCAGGGCATCCAGATGATCCGTTGCGACGTCGGCTGGTCGTCGGCGCAGCCCACGAACGCGGCTCCGAGCACGAGCCAGTGGTACCACCAGCGCCTGTCGATCGTGATCGACGCGGTCCGCGCGCGGGGCATGCAGATCTTCCTCACCGTGCACCAGTCGCCTGCCTGGTCGCGCCCGAACACCGGCAGCGACGTGAAGCAGTACCCGACCGACCCGAACGCGATCAAGCCGTGGCTGACGTTCCTGGCCCGGACCTACGGTGCGAAGATCGCCGCGATCGAGGTCTGGAACGAGCCGAACCTCGGGGAGTTCGTCGGCATCGCGGACGCCTACCAGCGCGCGGTGAA